>NZ_FWWT01000007.1 GCF_900176035.1 Desulfonispora thiosulfatigenes DSM 11270
TAAAAATTCACTATCTGGTAAAAGTTTTGTTGCGTAGCCTACATTATGCATTTTTTGATGCATTTCAATAACTTGTACAATAACTAATTTGGCTCCTAACTTTTCAGCAAATTCTTTTGCAATACCAAAACTCTTTTGACTAGTTGTAGAACGGTCAATAGGTAATAATATTTTTTTCATATAAGTGCCTCCTTACAAAACTTTGTAATATCTAAATTATTATCCATTATAACTAAAGGTAATGATAAATACTAGCTATTTTTGCAAAAAAATGAATAATCAGTCTAGTAACTTTTATTATTAAGTTATTTTTAATATCATTTACCATTACCCTTTTTAATATATTTATACTTATTAATAACAAATCACCATTTATCTTAACACTAAAACTGGTACCTTCGCATGATGAACTACCTTATTAGTTACACTTCCTAATAGGAATCTCTTAGGTAAAGACATCCCATGAGTACACATCATGATCATATCACAATTTTCTTTTTCACATCTATCCAAGATTATATTAGCTGGTTTTCCTAATTCTATAATAACGTCTACCTTAATCCCATTATCTGTTAAAAACTCTTTTGGTACATCTATAAACTCTTGATAAGCTTTATCAAAATCATCATTTGGTACTGCACCTGCTTCCAGAGAAACAGTATAAGAATTAAAATCGTATTCTATTACATGTAATAGCAAAATTTCTGCTTTAAACTTACTTGCTATATTTTTAACACTTTCCAAGTGTAAAGCGCATAACCCTCCACTATCAATCGGTAATAATATTTTATACACTTTAATCCTCCTCACAATTTTGCATAATAATATAGTGTATTAAAACAATTCATAAAAAGGTCTTAAATTCCAATATATTTTTGTTTTTTTATTAAAAATTTTTTATTGCAAAAATTACCTTAATAAAATACTAGAAAACAGCACAAAATAAGGTCGTGATAACTTGAGGAGGTGTAATAATGAGTAGAGGTAATAGTAGCATTGATTGTAATGTTTGTGATTGTGCCTTTAATCTTGGTTCAAATAATAAGTGTAGCCTTAGTTATATCAAAATCACTAAAAATGGAAACGCCACTTCTATCGAAGGTACTGACTGTGCAAACTTCAAACTTAAATCAGATAAGGGGGAATTTTAATGTCAGGTAATAAGAGTATAGGGTGTTCTGTACGTGAGTGTAAATTCCACGTCGAGTCATCAAATCTTTGTAGCTTAGAGAATATTATGGTTACAAAACACGGTCAAGGTAAAAGCATAGAATGTACAGACTGTGCAAGTTTTAAAGCAAGAAATTAACACAAAAGGTGACTGTCTAATATTCTAGACAGCCACCTTTCTTTATACATTTAAAGGTTCTTTATTATAGTTAATTTCATTTTCTGTAGCACCTACTAAAACAGCTGCAGAAATATCACCTGTGATATTTAAAGTTGTACGTGCCATGTCTAATATACGGTCTATACCCGCTATCAGAGCTATTCCATCAAGTGGTAATCCCACAGATGTTAATACCATCGTAAGCATCACTACTCCCGCTCCTGGAACTCCTGCAGTGCCTATAGATGCTAAAGTGCCTGTTAATACAATTGTAAATTGTTGAGTCAAAGATAAATCCACGCCATATACTTGTGCGATAAATAAAGCACATACGCCAAGATATAAACAAGTACCATCCATGTTTATCGTAGCCCCTAAAGGTAATACAAAACTTGATACCTCATTAGAAACGCCTAAATTTTCTTCCGCACATTGCATTGAAGCAGGTAAGGTACCTGAGCTACTACACGTTGAAAAGCCAACCAATTGGGCAGGTAAAATAGCTTTAAAAAATGCAAGTGGACTTATTTTAGCTGATACCTTTACTACCATTGAATAAACAAAAATAGCATGAATAATCGAGCCCAAGTATACAGTAAGGATAACCCAAAATAATGGTTTTAAGACATCATAACCATATTGAGCCACAATAGGTGCTATAAGGCCAAATACACCATAAGGAGCTAAAGACATTACAAAATCAGTAATTTTAAACATCACTTCGGAAAAACCATCAAAAAAACTTTTAACAACCTTACCCTTTTCACCAATAACTGTTAAACTAATCCCTACGCATAAGGCAAAGAAAATAATTTGAAGCATATTTCCTTCTACAAGAGACTTTAAAGGGTTTTCCGGTATAATATTTAAAAAGACATCAATAATAGGAACTATTTCTTGACTTTCAAACTTAGCATCAACAGCTAACTTTAGACCAGTACCAGGCTCTATAATATTAGCTAAAGTCAAACCAATAACTATAGCAACTGCCGTTGTAGCCATATAATAAATAAACGTTTTTCCACCCATTCTGCCTAACTTTTTGATATCACCTACACTAGACGCTCCCATCACTAAAGTAGCAAATACAAGTGGCGCAATAATCATTTTTATTAAACGCAAAAACAATAATCCCAGAGGTGCAATAAAAGTACTAGTTATATTTTCCGGTATAGCCAATCCAACTAAAACACCCAGAAATAATCCAATGAAAATTTTAGTAGAAATATTTAACTTTTTCATTAGGTCACTCCTTTCAAGAAAATTTAATCAATTAAAAAGCTTAACCTTATCATTTTAAATCATTTGTCAGTTTTTGTCGAATACCTTTATAAGACGTTATTTTACTCTTATTTACAGTTTTGTTTCTATATAAAAAGGCTTACTCAACCGAGTAAACCTTTTCTAATACTAATCCTTCTTTAAAACTGCCTCTAGTTAATACCTTTGTTTGTCTTATCTTTTCTATATCATCCATATTTAACTTATGTACTTGATTTGCTAAAGCATAAATAACCTCTAATATATCGGCTAATTCCTCAGGGTCAAAAGATTCAAGATATTCATTTACTTCTTCTTTAAGTTTGTCCACTAACATTTTACGGAAAAAATCATCATCAATTATTTTTGATATTTCTACCTTTTTACCGTCATTTTCAATTATTTGAGGAATTTTATCTCGGACTAGCTTTTTATATTCAATGATCATTTTCCTACCTCCCCTGTGAATTAGCTTTGATTTAAACAACTAGATTATTAAATATAATTTAATAATCTAGTTGAGTTTCTACTGCAAATCCAGACTATAATTTGCTCCATTATTATTGTCCCAATTATCAGCACTATCCCTAAAACATAGATTTAATTTGCTTCCATTTGGAACAGTTATATCAGAATAAAATCTGTTATTTTTTCTTTTCATTTTATAATCTTTTACATTTTCCCAACTATCTGAATAATTTGTAACTCCACAATGAACATAAATTTCATCAGCTCCTGATTGAACTAGTTCACCTTCATAAGTTAATTTCACAACTTTATTTGCCTTAACTTCCCTCGGGGTTACAAATATACCACTATGAAAAAGATCCATTTAAAATAACCTCCTTTTCTGATACTTATTTATTATGCCCAAAATGGAGATTAAAATTAGTTGTTTTCTTTGTTAGGGTTAATCAAGTTCTAATAATATCTCTAATTATTTTTCCTGGTGTCCTTGAAAATTCTTGTAGTGAAATTTTTTTAATTTGATCCTTTTTATAGATAAGTACTATTTCTTTATCGTCTAGGTGAACTATTTTATCATCTATTTTAAAACTAGCAATATTTGAATTATCCTTTTCTAATGAAACTTGCACCTTTTGTGACCAACGCTTTAATTCCATCCATAATCTGAATTCCAGCTCATCTTTTATGCAAAGTTCTTCAGAAAATTCACAATTCTTAAGTAAGTAATAGGTTGTATACATAATTGTTCTAAGACTATTTCCTTTAATCAAAATAGGATTATGTAAAACTTCCCACTTTTCAACTTCAAACTTAACATATAAATTATCTGCTTTTTTTATTTGCTGGGGCAATTCTTTAATTTCTTTGCGCGGTAAAACTATTATATTTTTAATTTTACCATAATATTTAATACCTGCGCTGTCTTTAAACAAGTTTTTTGATTGATAAATAGCGATATATTCTAAGTTGTTTTTATACATATTAATATTTTTTAACCTTGTATGATAAAAATTATTATTAAGATTAATTGTTAATTGTTCTCCATTACTCAAAGTTCCTAGCAATACATTTCTTTGTTTATAATATTCAGGTTTAAGATATTCAGTTGTACCTATTTGTTCAATACTTCGTTCAAAAGATGAATAGGATGATTCCTTAATAAGTTCATCTAAAAATTCTTCCATTAAATTTGTTGCAGTAGGTAAAAAGGGAAAACCACCTATATTTACCGACTTAATACTTTTATAAAATTTATGTTCTTTATATTCAGTTTCATTTTTATATGGAAATAGAACATATGCACCAAAAATATCCCTCTTAATCTGATTTTCAGTATTTTTACTAGTATGAATAATTGCATCTCGATATCTATGCATAGCATTAATATCTTCTTCCATAGGACCAGTAGCTCCATTTAATTTTTTCTCCCCTGAGATAGAATATTTAAAATCAACCTTATACTTTGCATCAAATATGTAATTATATTTAACATCACTATTTGCTTTTTTTAGAGAAAAAACATTATCAGGTTTCTGTCCTACAGTTACTGATTCCATCCCCAGATTATAAGAAACAGTAAAGACTTCTCCGTTTTGGGGATTTAAATATTTAGCAGAAGTATTCTTTCCTTTTTTTAAGGTTACAAAAACACCATTATTATTTATTTTTATTAAGTCAGTTTGTAAAAGCTGATATTTTTTCTTTAAGATGCTATTTATTTTTATAAAGCACCAATATTCATATAACACAGATAAATCTTTGATAGATAAATTAAACATATCACCTTGTAGTCTCAGACCTTTTTTAAGCATTAAATAATATTTATAAATATCTTTATATCCTGGTGCCATCTTGATAACTAAGGATGATGAATCTTTTGGAGCAAACTTGCTTACTTTTTTCCAAGTATCATTATACATAATTCGATTTAGGCTTTTAATAATATTATCAATACTCTTTACAATTAATTCATCCTGTTCTCTGTTTAAACTTAAATATTTTATTCTAAATTCTTTCAATCTACCCGCAATCTCTAATACCATATATTTTGTAAATTGGTTTTCATACGTATCTACAGTATTTTCTTTTCTTATTTCTAAAGCTTTAATTGCCACATAATGGCCACCTTTTCTCATTACATTTTGCGGATTTTTCTCTAGCCATCTAGTTGTTTTAGAACTATATTTCTTCGTTTTATGAAAAGGAAGTACTTGCTCATTTTTAATTAATTTATGGTGAGGATTACTATTAATAATTTTTAACGCTTGCATAAAATTATTAATAATCAACTGTAAAATGCTATAAAATTCAGTTAGACTACTTGAATTTTTTTCTATTAAGCTTGTTTGTAGATATGTTCTTTTTAAAAAATCAAAAGATAAATTATAGATTTCTTCATTTACATCATGCAAGATTTGCTGGTAATCATCTTTATAATCTATTTTAGTAGGAAAAACTTCTAGTAATAATACTAAATTTCGTTTTTTATTTAGCATTATAACTAGTTCAGTCAATCCTATATCACCTTGAAAATTAATAATGCCTGAAAGCACTCTTTTGCTTTTTGAAGTAAAATTTATTTGATTACGTAACAATATATTTTCATGGTAGAATTCAATTTCATCCTCAATAAATTTCTTTTCAATTATTAACTCATAATTCGTATATTCAAAAAGAATAGGTCCTTCACTTATTTTAAAATTTTCCATAAACTCATCTTGACAAAAAACTTGAAATTTATTTTCAGTATTTCCATAATCTTTATATTTACCTGTCAACGTTAAATATAAAGATTCAGTTTCTATGCTTACTAAAATATGATTACCAGAATGTAGTGAATCCATCACTTTCTAACCTCCTAGTCATATCACATATCTTGTAAGCAGATTTTTTAAATAATACTACTTCAGTGTTTTTTGCTAAATAAGCGTACATTTTGTCAGCTATTTCGTTAGAATATAGGTCATATTCTAAGGTTTGATCTGTAACATAAGAAAAAAGATTAACTAGAATCTTTTTTATCTCGATATCATTACCTTGGATTTTAGGAAGAATCTTTTGTAAAATACTAAAATCAAGAGCTTTGTTAAATTTAAAGATATTTTCTTTAACAGAGTAAATAACATAAAAAACTATTTCATCTCTAACCCTATATCCAAACTGCATATTTCTTTCAGCTAAGATTTTGTTTAAATTAATTAAATGATCAATCGCCTTTTCAGCTATGTTTCTTTCATCTAGACAATCTTTTAATATTAAATACTCAGACTTTAAACTCTTGTTTGTAATTATTATTTCTTCCTTTTCTTCATCTTCTGCTACATCGTCAAAATTAAATTCTAAATCTACACATGAAAACTCAATAGTATTAGCACGATCTAGAACCTTTTTACTGAAAGAATATGTGGTTTCGTCCATATTAACTGTGCCTATTATGTATAAATTTTCTGGTAGATATAATTCTTTATATTTATCTTTTGCTTCGCTATCTTCGCCAAACACGTCTTCTGATAAAAGCTGGTTAGTTACTATGGTATCTTTTTGTTCCCTGGTCTCCATAACTGATAACATATCACTAAAGTAATATTCCACTCTGGCCAAATTCATTTCATCTAAACATAAAAAATAAGGATAATTAAGATTTTCAGTAGCTTCTTTGATAACTTTAATTACCGGTCCAGGATTATACTTTCCATCGATATTTTTATAGCCTAACAAATCAGAGGGATCAGACCAATCGGGTCTAACAGGGATTAAACTAAATCTCCTATTACTTGTATTTGCCCCAATTGCTTCAGCAAAAAGCTTAACTAATTTACTTTTTCCAGTTCCTGATAAACCTGCTAATAAAACAAACGGTTTTGTCTTTAAGGATAAATAAAAATTAGCAATATCCTCATAAGTATAAAAATAACCTTTTCCTTTGATATAAGCATGGATATTACTAATTATTGCTTCAGTTTCATCCTGTGTTTCATCTACTTCTGCCTCAACATCTATATTTTCCTTTTCTAACATTTCAAAATACCTCTTTAATTTATCCTGTAAGATATCTTTTATTTTTTGTAAATCTTCTTGATTATTTATTTCTTGCCATAACTTGCTAGGAAATTGTACAAATTCGCTTTCTCCAGTTATTGTTTTTTCTATATATCCTTTGCTAGATATAACACTATAGGCATTATCATTAATCATACTTTTTAATTTGTTAATGTCTAAACTTTGATTATTTTTACTTAAAACTGAACTTTTATCCTCTAAAATAAATCCATTCTCTTTTCTTTCCAGAAAAAAATTTTGTATCCACTTTAAGACATCGCTGTAGTTTGCTCTGCCATGTTCATCAAGGTTATACAACATCCCAAGTAGTAACAAAAGTTTATATGACTTCTGATACTTATTTCTTTCTAATACACCAATTGGTCCGATATATTCTAAAAATTCTTTTTTCATTTCAGCCCATGCACCTGTTCATATAAAGTATCCCTAACATCTACAAATTCATCTTTTACTAAGTTATTTGGATAGGACATTATCATTAAAGGTACTGGTTTTTTACTTTCATCATAGGCAGGTTGGACATAGTCATAACTATTTAATTTAAATCCTAATCTTTGATAAAAGTTAATTCTTCTCTTTGCTATTTCTGTGTCGGGAGGTTCTACTTCGAGAACAATTTTAGTTGGATATTCTTTTATTAGCCCTTGGTACATTTTTTCACCATGACCCTTACCCCTTACTTTCTGATGGGTAGCAGCATGTTCTACATATAAAAAATCGCCTAATTCCCAAACTGTACAAAATCCAATAGTTTCGTTTTTTGCTTTATATGGTAATATCTTATATTTCGGATTATCTAATAACCTTTTTTGTGCTTGTAAATTTCTTTTTTCATCTTCAGGAAATGAGTCATTGTATATTTCCCAGAATACTTCCCAGGTTTCTTGTAAAGAATCCATAACCTTACCTCAATTCATGATATTATTAAATACTTCTAGGGTATAATTGATATCTTCTGTAGTGATATCTAAATGGGTCACAAGTCTAATTCTTTTATCAGTAATACTTCCTGTTAATACTCCATTTTTCTCTAATTCCGTTACTAATTCGTCTGCCCCTAGTTCAGGCTTAGTGATATCTATCATTACTATATTAGTATGAAGTGTTTCTAAATCTATCTTTAATCCGTTTAATTTATTTATACCTTCTGCTAATATTTTAGCATTATTATGGTCTTCAGCTAATCTTTTACGATTATTTTCTAAGGCATAAATTCCAGCAGCTGCTAAAATTCCTGCTTGCCTCATTCCTCCACCTAACATTTTCCGGTATCTTTTAGCACCAGTTATAAATTCCCTACTACCTACTAACATACTTCCTACCGGTGCTCCGAGTCCTTTAGAAAGACAAAACATCATAGAATCGACATCTTTAACGATTTCCTGTGGCGAAGTGTTTAAATATGCTGCAGCATTAAAAATTCTAGCTCCATCTAAATGAACTTTAAGACCATTTTCCGTAGCGATTTGAGCTAGTTCTGAAATTTCATTTGCCGTAGAAACTAATCCACCAGCCATATTATGTGTATTTTCTAAGCACAGTAAAGTTTGCTTAGGGGCATGAATATCAGGTGCTTTAATAGCTCTTTTTAATTGTTCTGGCATAATTTTTGCCTTTTCTCCAGCAATAAGTGTAGGTAGCACTCCCGCTAAAAGAGCAATACCACCCACTTCATAATTGTAGATATGAGATCTTTCTTCGAGGATAATTTCTTCTCCTCTCTCAGTGTGCACCAGTACTGCTATTTGATTTGCCATGGTTCCTGTAGGTACAAATAATGCTGCTTCTTTTCCCATAAGCTCAGCTGACATTTCTTCTAATTTATTAATTGTTGGGTCTTCTCCATAGACATCATCGCCTACTTCTGCTTCCATAATTGTCTGGCGCATTTCTAGTGATGGTTTCGTTACTGTATCGCTTCTTAAATCAACAATTTTCATCTTTAGATTCTCCTTATCTATTATCGTAAGCTAAAGCTAATAACTCTATGGGATGTTTTACTTCTCCAGGGATTTCATTTAACTTTAAGCCTGATTGTAATTGCATAGTACATGCTGGGCAAGATGTAGCTATAATAGATGCTCCTGTCTTTTGAAAATTATCTATTTTTCGATTAATAATGTTTTTTGAGATTACCGGATTGAAAATTCCATAAGATCCTGCTCCTCCACAACAAGTATCAGCTTCATCCATTTCTACAAATTCTATTCCAGGAATATTTTCTAATATTTTACGAGGTGCGTTTTTCACTTTTAAATATCTAACGCCATGGCATGGGTCATGATAGGTCACCCTTCTAGTTACCTTTCCCATTTCCTTTTTATACCCATATTTTAATAAGAAAGTGCTGATATCAATAATTTTGTCATAAATTTTATTAGCCATTATTTTATAAGTTTCATCATCTTTAAATAATTCTTTATAATCTCTAAGCATTGATCCACAGGTTTGACAATCTATGATAATGACTTCTGTATCTAAACAGCTAAGTATTTCTACATTTTCCTGTGCTAATTTTATATATTCATCTTGGTTTCCAGCACTAAAATGAGGGGCACCACAACACTTTGTCTCTGGTACTAATACCTCATAACCATTTTCTTGTAATACTTTGATTGTTGAGATAGCAACATTAGGAAAGAAATTATTTACCGAGCATCCTAAAAAATACCCAACTTTTTCTTTAGGGTCAAGTGATCTATATAATAGTTTTTTTAATCTTGAACGCACATTTTCTTTAGGTATATCGGGGAGTTTGCTATCAAGATTTTTAAATCTATCGCTTAAAGTTAAAACGCTTTGAGTGCCACTAGTTTGATAAAAACGCATTAATTTAATAACTCTATCTGTTTTCTTATTATCTGAAAATACATTTTTTAGTAATACCCTTTTAGCTAGGGATAGCCCTTTTATTTTGGTAGTTTCATTTCTCATTTGAGCAATTAATTCAGTAGTATTTACTCCTGCCGGGCATTTTTCTACGCAAGCACCACATAATAAGCATTCATTTATATACTTTTCTAATTCTGGTTCTTCTTTAAGATTAAGTACACCTTCTAAAGTCATACGAATTAATTTGTTTCGGCCACGAGCTAGTTGAAATTCATTTCCTGATGTTTTATAGGTAGGGCATACTTCTTGGCAAAAGCCACAACGATTACATTTCATCACCATTTCTAATAATTCATCTTTATTCATAGCAAGTTACCCCTTAAAGCTTTACTTTGTGGTATTAAAACTGAATTTGGATCTACTTTATCTTTAATTCTTTGTAGTAGCATCCCATAACCCGTTCCCCTACTTGGCTTAACCAATACTTTATCATCATATATTAAGGTTCCTTCTAAAGATTTAAGTATTGTGGCTAAATTTTGCAAATACCGTTCTGGACTTTTACTTATCTCAAACTCTATAATTCCATTTGTTAAATTTCCTTTAAAACTTAAATATTTTTGATATTTAGTAGCTAAATTTTCTAATACTTCAATTCCTTCTATGATGTTTTCTAAAGATAATGCAATCATTCCTTTATAACTACTTGCATCAATTATGTTTCCTGTAATTTTATATAGCTCATATTTCCTGCGCAGTAGTTCTGCCTGATGCCTGATTGTTTCAGAAAATCCTTCTAACTTAACCGTTAGATAATATCTTTGTTCTTTATTGTAAATGTTAATAGTAGCTAAACTTATTTTTTCTCGAAAGAGAGCAATTACTATTTTCTTAATTTCTGTAAGATCGTAACTATTAAAAGTAAGAGTTAAATTTTTTTCTGGTCTAGGTTTTATTTTTAAAGTAGCTTTAGTTATTATGCCAAAATTGCCCCATGAGCCTGCTAGTAATTGGCTAATATCATATCCTGTTACATTTTTGACTGTTCTTCCTCCAACCTGCACAATTTCACCTTCTGGTGAAACAAATTCAAGCCCTAGTACATAAAATCTAGCACTTTTATAGATATATCTATTTTCACCATATCTATTTGATGCTATTTGCCCTCCAATGGTAGAGTTTTCATCAGTATCCATTGGATAAAAAAGGTTATCCTTTTCTAAATATTCTTGTAAATCTTTCGTTGTCATCCCCGCTTCGACCTCTATACTTAAGTTATGAGGACGATATTCCATTACCTTGTTTAAATCTTTCGTAGAGAGAATTATTCCCTTTTGAAGCCTATCTACACCTTTTGCAAACATAGAGCCACTACCAATTGGATAAATAGCAAATTCATGCTCATTGGCAAGTTTTACTAACTTTGCAATTTCTTCAGTATTTTGAGCATACACAATATACTCTGGTTTATATTCTGAGCCTAATGCTTTATATGAATCTGTTAATTCAGAATATATATGTTTTTCATCGATGGCTTTAGTAAGTATTTCATAGAGCTGGTTGTTTTCCACTTTATTACCCCCTTACCTTAGATGTCATCTGGTAATACTTTGTCAGCGTTTAATAACCCTTTAGGATCAAAGGCATCTTTTATTTTTTTCATATATTTTAAACTAGTTTTTGAATATGCATCTACCATATATTTCTTTTTCTCCAAGCCAATTCCATGTTCCCCTGATAAACTTCCACCTTGATAAAACGTTTCTTTTATAATTTTATCACAAGCTTTTTCTACTTTTAACACTTCTTCAGGAATTCGATGATCATAATAAAGTGATGGGTGTAAATTACCATCACCTGCATGAGCAACTTGCCCAATAATGATTTGATATTCATCTCCTATTTGAGCTATTTTTTTAAGCATTGTAGCTATTCTATCTCTTGGTACAACTATATCGTGACTTATATTTGCAGGTTTTAATTTACCTAACGCTCCATTAACTGATCTCCTAGCTGTCCACAGTTCTTCTCTTTCTTTCTCGTCTTTAGCTAATTTATAGTCATAGCCTAAATTTGCTTTAAAAGCACGCATAATGCTCGTCACTTGAAAATTAGTTTCTGTAGGAAAACCATCTACTTCCACTAATAAAAAAGCTGCTGCCTTTTTGGGTAAACCTAGTTTAGCATGTTCTTCTACTGCCCTAATTACAGTATTGTCCATGATCTCCATCGTAGTTGGGATTACTCCACTTGCTATTATTTGCGCAACACAATTACCAGCATCTTCTATACTATTAAAAGTCGATGTCATAGTTTCCACAGATGGATTTAAACGACTTAGGGACAAACACGCTTTTGTTACGATTCCAAAGGTTCCTTCGGAGCCACAAAATACATAAGTTAAATCTACTTCAGGCAATATTTCCGAACTTAAATTCCCTGTTTTAATTATTTCGCCTGTTGGTAAAACGACTTCTAATCCCAAAACATGGTCTCTCGTTGAGCCATATTTAACGCCTTTAATTCCTCCCGCATTTTCAGCTATATTTCCTCCTATTGTAGAAATATTTTGACTAGCTGGATCCGGTGCAAACATTAAATCATACTTTTTAGTTGCTAATTGCAATTGTTTATTTGTTAAACCTACTTCTACTAAAGCAGTTCTATCTATTGAGTTTATATCTAATATTCTGTTCATTCTAGTAAAAGACAAAACGATACTCCTCTTTGGAGGTACCGCCCCTCCACTTACTGAAGTCCCTGCCCCTCTTGGCATAATAGGAATATCATATTTATCTGCTACTTTAACTATTTCTGCTACCATTTCAGTAGTTGATGGAAATAAAACCACCATAGGCTCTCCTTGATACGGAGAAGCATCATATGAATATGTTTCAAGGGCTAATTTATTAGTAATTATATTTTCAAGACCTACAATTTTTGTAAGTATTGTTTTTAGTTTTTTATCCAGCATTTTAATCACCTTTTTATATACGTTTTATATCTTTTAGTATAATACAAATCGTGAAATATTTCTGTATATTTAAATAAATAAGGCTTGGAACAAATGTCCCAGCCTTATTTTAAAAAGTAAAAATCAAGTACAAGAATTGCACTAATTTAATTAGTTTTAAATTTATATTAAACAATTAATTGTTTTTTAATTTTTTATAATATACATATGAATATATACTAACAAATATTAAAGGCACAAATATACCTACCATTAAAAAAATAAATCGATATACATCAGTTGTTAGGATGACTCCTAGCAAACTAAATACTCCGCCAGCTACCATAGCCTTTGAGCCTACATAATGTGTTTTTTTCCAGACCTTTTCATTAGCAAGTGTCCAGGGTAATCTAATTCCTACGAAATAATTATGTCTTACTCGCCCTAAAACATTTCCTAAACCAATAAATAACAAAGAAACACCCACTGAAATCCATAAACCCATGTCTACTTTATATCCTAAAGAAGCGTACAGGGTCAGAATATACATAAAAACTAAAAAAACTAATAAAGTAACTCTGATAAACTTATAAGACGTAGCAAATTTTTCATAATTTTCTTTTTTAGGATCTAACTTTGGAGCCAAAAGCAAGGTTAAATACATAAAAACATTTAAAGCAGGAAAGAAAAATGTCCCAAAATTTCTCGAGCTATACTGATCCACTTCTCCTTTAAAATTCCAATGTGTTGGCATTTGATCAGGTAAAGATGGGTATAGGATTATCCCAATGATAAAAGGAATAATTAAAAGCATAATTGAAAACCATTCATTTTTGATAAATTTATTCACTGTTCATCCCCCTTATTAAGAATATCAAAAAAGAAAGTTAATAATTCCTGAAAAACAGTCGTGTTAAGAGAATAGATAATATTCTGCCCTTTTCTATCATCTAAGATTAAATCAGCTTGTTTAAGAATATTTAAATGATGACTAATGCTAGGCTTAGAGATATTAAACTCCTGTGCTATTTCACCAGCAGTTAAATCATTTTCTCTTAATATTCGTAATATCTTCCTACGATTTGCATCCGATAGTGCTTTAAATATTTTGCTTTCATCAGCCAAGATACGACCTCCTTTATATTATTAGACATTTAGATAATTATCTAAATGTCTAATAATATTATAATGTATTTGACTAATCTTGAAAAGAAAAATAACTAAAAAATATAATCTAAAATCTCATTTTAAAACTAAAAATGTATCCTATAAAATTAAAACTCGGAATTTTAGATTTAACTAAAAAACCGAGTTTTTACCTGAATTTAAGATTACATTAACCACATATTAACTAGCATGATATATATACCTGAAACTAGAACTAATCCAATTCCAAAAATTATATTATGTTTTAAACAAATCTTAAATGTATTTTCAGACAGTAAACCACTTAACACAATATTAAAAGGTGCAAGCGGAGAAAATATCATGGCAGCTAGCCAGCCTCCTATTAAAGTTAAAGCAAAGGTAATGTTATGAAAACCTAATAAACTTGGTTCTAAGGCTAATCCTAAGGTGGTTACGGTAATTACTTGATGTATACCGATACTTGAAAAGACAGCTGTCAAAATAATTATAAATTCTATTAAAACAAACGTTGAAAGTCCTGAAATATTTTGAAACAAGTTAAAAATAAAATCTTTAATAGGTGTATTTGCCATTATTACTCCAAAAAACCCAGCACTGATAAAGAAAATAACTTCATTTTTTACTTGTAAAATAACATTAGAGTATCTTTTAATACTTATTAAAAATTCAGGTATTTTCTTAATTAATAAAGACCAGATAATACTATGAATAACTGCGATAAAACTTACCATTAACATCATATTGCTAAAGGTGAAAAACTTCTCAGCAATAACGACTTCAACTAATAATAGTACTAAATTTAACATTAATTTATGTACCCTTTTACCATCATTTTCATCCTCAATGATATTCTCATTTTTCGGGATACTCTGCACTTGATGCTTTAAATTTTTATCACGAGAAAATACTAAATTTCCTAAAATTAATAAGCATACTCCATAGAGGAATCCATAAAGAAGATAATCCGTAAATGGTACATTAGTATAATATAAAATTAAATTTACGGAGCCAAAATAAGGTGACCAAGTGATACAAGCTGCAAAGCCGACAGCATAAATATTCGCTAAGAATTTCTTTGGAAACTTAACATCTTCAATTAAGGCATGAGTAACACGAACTGATCCTAAGTTAGTTATTGCTCCTAAAGAAAAAACAAAACCACTTAAAATTCCAAATAACCTTTCAGTATGTTTGATATTTTTGCCGATATAATAATTAAAGGCTTTAAGGTAACCTCCTTCTCGTAAAGGAATTGATAAAATTGGAGCTGCCACAAATAAAATAGCTAAAGGTAAGTTTTTTGTAATCGCATCAAACCAAATATCAAAACTCATTCCATATCTATACCATAAATAATGCCCTACCATTAAGCCAAGTAGGCTTAAATATAATGAAATACCTCTGGCTAGTAATAAACAGGTTATTAACATGAAAACAAGTAAACCAATTTCTATATTCACCAGAGAATTTAAATCTATAAACTCTTTTGTAAATACGATGATAATTAAAAGAACCATACTACTTACAAACAATCTTTTAGTTACCTGCACTAAACTTTCCCTCCCAAAACAAAAACGGTGCAACACCTTCATAATGTTTACACCGCTATATTATATGCGTAATTTCTAATAATTAAAAGTTACTAATTAACAATTACTTCTTACCCTAATAACTTTAAACTTTTGGTTTATATATTTTTCTATTATGTAACAACCAAACACGATCGGAAAAATCGCCTTCATTTATATTATCTAAGTTTTTCTTCATATCAAACATGCGAGCATCTATCGTATCTATATGATGTAATAATTCTGCCTCAGGGATCATGGGTCTTTTAGGACTTCCAAACTCAGGCTCGTTATGATGCGAAAGAATCATATGCTGGAGTAAAATAGCTGTTTCTTCATTCATTTCTATTTCTGATGCAACCCTTTCAATCATTTTGATACCTTGAACAATATGGCCTAGTAAATTACCTTCCATCGTGTAATCTGAAACTATTCCTAATTCACTAGAATCCATCTCAAATAACTTAGCAATATCATGGAGAATAATTCCGGCATAAAGTAAATCTAGATTAATAAATTCATAAACTTTACTTAAACCTTCTCCAACCTTAAGCATACTCGTTATATGATACAACAGTCCAGATCTATAAGAATGATGATTTTTTTGCGCTGCTGGATAATAAATTAACCTGTCTTTGTTTTCCTCTAAAAGGATATTAACTAACATATTTATTTCTGAATTTTTTATTAATCCAACATATTTTAATACTTCACTATACATTTCTTCAGCAGGATACGGCGCTGATGGAACAAAGTTTTCAACTTTTAGATTATCATCTTCGGTAGTTAATCTAACTTTTTCAATAATGTACTGTAGCCTTCCTTGCCACTGCGTTACATTTCCTCTAACTTTAACTAATTTATTTGCAATATATTTTGCTTCATCTTTTTCTGTACAATGCCATAGTTTTGCATTGATTTCTCCGGTTTTATCAGCTAAGGTAAAATCTAAATATTTATTATTATTACTAGCGGTTCTACTTTCTACAGATCTAATTAAGAAAAATCCTTGTGATACTTCTCCAATTACAAATTCACTGATTTGTTTATCTTCAATTATTTTTTTATCATCCATATTTTATCTCCTCTAGTATAAAGATCTCTTTAAAAATCATACACTAAGTTAAGGAAATTGACAAATAAGATAATTAAAGGGACATTTAACATGTCCCTTTGAGTACTAGTTATTTTCTTTTCACTAAATAATTTATTAAACCCCCACTTGCAATAATTGGGTCAATTACTGGAATATTTAGCTTTTCTTCTAATAATGGAGCTAAGCCTATTGTCGACATACCTGTGCAGGCTAATAATAGACAATCTGCTCCTTGATCTCTTAAATCTCTAGCTGTCTTTAATACTTTTTCTTTTCCATCTATTTTTAATAAATCTTTAGTATTATTAATCCCCTCTGAAGGCTGATAAGCTAATAATTTATTGCCTAAGGTTTCATGTAAGTTTGGAGGAATTACTTTATCTAAAGAGGTTACCCCTATTTTATTCCCTAGAGACATTGCCATTAATGCTGAAGCCATCCCTGCTCCGACTACAGGAATATTAAGCTCTTTTTTAATCAAGGTTAAACCTGGATCCATACAGCAGCTAATCAGGATTGCATTTACCCCTGATTTTTCCATATCCTTGGCTATCTCTAAAATTTTAGGAACAGATTCTAATTCTGTTTCTTGATTATATACACCATTTGGTTGATCCTTAATAGCTTCTGATATTATTTCTAACTCTGGATAAATATTTTTAATTATGGTTTCATGTGAATATAAAACCTGAAGATTATCTGTCGAAAGAACTCTAATAATTCCAACCCTATTTTTATTCATTTTAATTACCTTCCTCAAGTAACAAACAAGAAGCATAGTGACCATTTCCATAATCAATTAGTTTAGGAGACTTTTGCTTACAGATATCTTTAGCCTGTCTACATCTTGTATGAAAATGACAGCCTGAAGGAGGGTTGATAGGACTTGGAACATCTCCTTCTAATACTATTTTTTCTCCTTTATGACGTGGATTAGGCACAGGGATAGATGAAAGTAATGCTTTAGTGTAAGGATGCTTTGGATTAGAAAACAATTCCGCATAACTAGCTAACTCCACTATTTTTCCTAAATACATAACAGCTATTCGATCACTTATATGTTTTACTACACTTAAGTCATGAGCAATAAATATATACGTAAAGCCAAACTCTTCTTGTAATTCTTCTAATAAATTTATAATTTGTGCTTGAATAGAGACGTCTAAAGCCGATACAGGTTCATCACAAACGATAATTTTAGGTTTAACTGCTAGAGCTCTTGCTATTCCGATTCTTTGTCTTTGCCCTCCACTAAATTCATGTGGATATCTTCCAGCAAAACTTGCATCAAGGCCTACGATATCTAACAGTTCCTTAACCCGTTTCTTTTTTTCTTCCATAGTACCAATGTTATGAATAACTAAAGGCTCCATAATAATTTGCTCGACATTTTTACGTGGATTTAAAGATGCATAGGGGTCTTGGAATATCATTTGTAATTCTTGACGCATTTTCCTCATTTCTTCAGGATTTAATTTACTTAAATCTTTTCCTTCAAAAATTACTTGTCCTTCAGTTGGTTTTAATAATTGAAGTAATAGTCGTCCTGTAGTTGATTTTCCACAACCACTTTCACCTACTAGGCCAAAAGTTTCTCCTTTATTAACCGTAAAACTAAGTCCATCAACAGCTTTAACTGCACCCACATTTTTTTCAAAAATTATTCCTTTTTTAATTGGAAAGTGTTTTTTTAAGTTTATTACTTCTAATATTTTTTCATTCACTTAATTCACCCCCTGTTGAGTGTTAGCCAAGGTTTCCCAAAAATGACAAGCTACTTTATGACCTTTTTTAACTTCTTGTAGTTCTGGCTTATCCTTATGGCAAATATCTTTAGCATAAGTACACCTTGGAGCAAAGCTACACCCTGGTTTTAGACTACGTAAATTAGGAGGATTACCCTTTATGGGATTTAATTTATCCCTTTCAATCCGATCAAGTTTAGGCTGAGAATTTAAAAGACCTAAAGTATATGGGTGTAATGGTTTTTCAAATAAAGAATAAACATCTGTATATTCAACACATTTTCCTGCATACATTACTGCTACAAAATCACAAGTTTCTGCTACAACTCCTAAATCATGAGTTATCATAATTATAGCTGTATTAAATTCTTGTTGTAATTTTTTCATAAGTTTTAAGATTTGTGCTTGCACGGTTACATCTAGGGCTGTAGTTGGTTCATCAGCAATTAAAAGTTTTGGATTGCAGGATAATCCCATTGCAATCATAGCCCTTTGTCTCATACCACCACTAAACTCATGGGGATATTGCTTAACCCTTTCTCGTGGCTCAGGAATGCCAACTAAAGTTAACATTTCTACTGCCTTTTCAAGAGCTTGTTTTTTATCACAATTTTGATGTAATTTAATTGTTTCCGCAATTTGATCTCCCACAGTAAAAGAAGGATTTAAAGCGGTCATTGGGTCTTGAAAAATCATAGAAATTTCATTTCCCCTAATTTCTCTCATTTCGTTATCTGAAATTTTCAGTAAATCTCTTCCTTCAAAAATAATTTCACCGGCAACTATTTTTCCTGGAGGGTTTGCAATAAGTCTCATAATAGATAAAGAAGTAACACTTTTTCCAGAACCAGATTCTCCTACAATTCCTAAGGTTTGACCCTTATCTACTACTAGATCAACTCCATCAACAGCCTTGACAGGAACATCACCAGTAAAAAAATGGGTCTTCAATCCTTTTATTTGCAATAACTCTTTTTGCATGTTTACCACCCTGCCTAAGTCTATTTTTCACCTAATGTTTGGAATACTTTCATAGAGCCATATAATTTTTGAATTCTTTCAAATTCGTTGGCATCATATAGTGAAATTTGTTTTGTACCAAATACTTTAGCAACTTCAATAGTAAATCTTGCAGCTAGTCCAATATCTACAATATGACTTGCACCTGTTGCACATCCTGGCACAGGTACTCCTGCTGTAATGGCTACCCCTACTACAGGTGCAGATGTGGCTACAGCTGGTTGTAAAATACTATTTATATGATAAAGTCCATTACCATAAGGAGTAATATCTTGTTGACTTAGTGGAAAAACATTAGCAGCATTACCTGTAACTATTTCTAAAATATCAACTAAATCGCTACTTGTTTTTAGAATATAGCCTTCCTTTACCGTTGGAGATATAGCTATACCTTTATAATTCATTATTTTATTACCCTTAGTAGTATCAAGAGAAATTATTGCATCCATTTCTTTTTCTACTTCATATTGATTCATAGTTATAATATCAACTGGGGAATCCATAAAAGGAACAGGTTCATGTGGTAATGTAGGTGCATCTGGACAAATATGAGTATTAATAATTATATCACCAGCTAATTTATCACCTAAATTATGCATTTTTCCTAACTTTAAAGCTGAAGTTAATGCTGCTGCACATCCATCCCCATCAGAAACAAAACCAATAGCCTCTGGTCTTGCTCCTATACCACCTAAACGCCCAACAATCCCAAGGGTTGGGGCAGTTCCACCTGTGGATTTACCTTGTGTACCTGGAATAAATATTCTTACAAAATCTGTTGAGCCTTTTTCGCCCATAACCGTTTGAAAGCTTACATTTTCAATGCCTTGAGCTTTAAAAAATTCTACCACTTCTAATCCATTTACTTTAGGACTATCTAATAATTCATATATATCAATTGCTTGTTTTAGCATTAGATTTCCTCCTTTAACGCTTTATACTCTTCTTGAGCCTTTTCTACTAATTCTGGATTTTGGAATAGATCAATTGCTGTCAGAGCAAGAGCCTTGGTTGCCGTAATTAAAGCTCTATGACCTGCCTCACTACCACAAGCATCTGCAAATCCAGTAGTATGAGTTGCTAAACCTTCACCTAGGCCTATATAAGATTGAAATCCAGGAAGAACCTGAGTAACATTACCCATATCAGTAGATCCTAGTCCTTCTTCAATATTACGTGGATAAACTTTTTCTCCTACTAATAAGTAGTTTTTTTCTAACTGTTTAGTTAAAATACTATTATTCATAATTTCATCATAGCTTAGTTCTTCTTGTTTAAATTCTAATTTTGCTCCCGTTGAAAGTGATGCGGCTTCGCTACATTTGTAAATCTTTTCAACTATTTTATCTAAATCTTTTCTCTTTAAAGCACGTACACTAAATCTACATTCGGCTAATTCTGGTACTATATTAGTTACCACGCCACCTTTTGTTATTATTCCATGAATTCTTATATCATCTTTAAGGTGACCTCTGAGACCATTAATATTATTAAAAGTTTGAATTACAGCTTCCAAAGCATTAATGCCTTCATGTGGAAAGGCTGCAGCATGAGCAGGTTTTCCATGAAAAGTTATGACTAATTCAGCATTAGCTAAAGAAATATCATCAACCATTGTTTTATCAGCTGGATGAATTATCATAGCACAATCTAAATCTGTAAAGCATCCTTTTTCTATCATGATAACTTTGCCTCCCCCGCCTTCTTCAGCAGGAGTACCATATACAACTAAAGTTCCTTTTAAATCTTTCATATATTTACTAATGGATATAGCAGCCCCTATACTAATCGTACCAATTAAATTATGACCACATGCATGTCCAATCTCTGGGAGAGCATCGTATTCTGCTAAAATACCAATAGTTGGACCTTGTTCCTTTCCCTCAAAGGTTGCTTTAAATGCTGTCTCTATTCCTTTAACTCCTTGTTCTACCTTAAATCCATGTGCTGTTAATTTATCAGTTAATACTTTAACTGCTTTAAATTCTTCAAAAGAAAGTTCAGGGTTATCAAATATATAATCACTTAAATTAATTAACTCATCTTTATTTTTTTCAACTTCGCTAATAATTTTATCTTTTAATTCCATATTAATTACCTCCATTTATTGTTTCAGCCTTGGATCTAAAGCATCACGTAGTCCATCCCCAAATAAATTAAATCCCAGTACAGAAAATAAAATTGCAAGTCCAGAAAAGGTTGAAATATGAGATGCCATACCAAGATATTCTTGTCCTGCTTTTAAAATACTACCCCAAGACGGATCTGGTTCTCTTATTCCTAGTCCTAAAAAGCTTAAAGCTGCTTCGGATAAAATAGCCCCAGCTATCCCCATTGTCGCGTATACAATTAAAGGAGCCATACAATTGGGTAAAATATGTGAAAATAATAATCTCTTATTTTTAGCACCTAAAGCCTTAGCAGCTTCGACATAATCTTGTTCCTTAACTACTAAAGTTTCGCCTCTAACTATCCTTGCAAATCCAGGTATATTTATTATACTTACAGCAATAATAATATTATGGATACCTGATCCTAAAGCAGTCATTAATGCTATTGATAATAAAACATATGGAAAAGCAAATAAACCATCCATAATACGCATTATAATACTGTCTATTTTACCTCCATAAAAACCTGCAACTAATCCTAAAACAGTACCAATTGTTCCTCCAATTAATATTGATACCATACCTACAATTAGAGAAACTCTTGATCCATGTAGGATCCTAGTTAATAAATCACGCCCAAAGTCATCAGTTCCTAAAATATGACCATCAACCCCAGGAGCTAAAAATGAATCTGCTAAATTCATTTCATTAGGACTAAAAGGAGTTAATAATGGAGCAAAAATTGCTACTGTAATGTTGATTATTACAATTATCATGCCGATCATGGCTAATTTATTTTTTTTAAGTCTATGCCAAACTTGACCATTAAAAAGCCCCATTACTAATTACCTCCTTCATTATCATAGCTAATCCTTGGATTAACCCACACATATAATAAATCTACAATTAAATTAATTATGACAAACATTAAAGCTAAAAACATAACACTACCTTGCACCATAATGAAATCCCTTTTTTCAATCGCATCAACTATTAATCTACCCATTCCTGGCCATGCAAAAATTGTTTCAGTTAATACTGCCCCACTTAACATCATAGAAATTTGCATACCCATAACAGTAATAATCGGAACTAAGGCATTTTTTAAGGAGTGTTTGCCAATAACTATCCATTCAGAAAGTCCTTTCGCCCTTGCTGTTCTAATATAATCTTGTCTAACAACTTCAAGCATACTTGATCTGGTAATTCTAGCTAAATTTGCCATAGGTATCGTTGATAATGCTATACTTGGCAAAATTAAATGACTAATTACATCCCATAATCCATTAGCCATGCTTCCCATCCCAATTGCAGGTAATATTTGAAGTTTAGTTGAAAATATTAACACCATCATTAATCCTAACCAATATACAGGCAATGATACTCCAATTAATGCAAAAGTCATGCTAATATAATCAAAAATTGAATATTGCTTTACAGCTGAAATAATACCAATTGGAATAGCTACTATAATAGCTATAAATAAAGCTGCTACAGTTAATAAAATAGTATTTGGTAATGTATCTAAGATTAAATTTAATACGGGTTGATGATATGCTATCGAAGTTCCTAAATCACCCTGTAATAAATCCAGTAAAAATCTACCATACTGTACAAGCCAAGGATCATTTATACCTAATTTTAATTCAAGTGCTTTAATTGCTTCCGCTGTTGCTTGTGGCCCAAGCATAACTTCTGCAGGATTACCAGGTAAAACTCTAGTAATTATAAAAACAACCACTGAAACAGAAAATAAAACAGGTATTAATCCTATAATTCTTTTTAAAACATACTTAAACAAAAATCTCCCCCCTAACATTAGGTAGTACACTATCATAAAAAATATGTAGCCAAAGGCTACATATTTTTTATTGTTCTACCCATACATTTCTTTCTTGTGTTACTATTCTAACTTGATCGTCTGGGCAAATATTGTAATCATGAACTCTGCTTCTAACACCATTGATATTATCTTTATGGAAACCTTCTACATGTGGTACTTCTGCTACTGCCTTTTCAATTACTTCTTTATAAAGAGCTTTACGTTCAGCCTGATCTACAGTTTTTCCTTTTGCATCTTCAATTAACTTAGTTACCTCTTCATTATCAAAACCTTGTCCATTTCCTAAATATCCGATTTGATCTTTATGGAATAATTGATATAAGAAGAAATCAGGATCTGGATACCAAGTCCAAGCTAATAAATAAATAGGTGCTTCTCCTTTTGCTACCTTATTACTATATGAACCCCACTCTAGCTTTTCAATTTCAGCATCAATACCTACTTCTTTTAATTGAGTTTGCATTATTTGAGCCCATTTTACACGAAATGGTTTATTTGGAGTAACAATTGTAGTTTCAAATCCATTTTCATAACCAGCTTCTTTTAAGAGAGCTTTAGCCTTTTCAATATCAGGTTTTTGAATAGCTAATTTTTCTAAAGAAGCATCATAACCCCATGATTTACTTGGTAATGGAAGGTAAGCCCTAGTAGCTCCTCCAAATTGAAAAATGTTCTTTACTGCTGCATCTACATCTAAAGCATAGCTAATAGCCTTTCGTACACGTATGTCAGCAGTTGGTCCTTTTTTCATATCCATACCTGCAAAATATACGTTCATTCCTGGCATTGTTTGAATATTTATATTAGAATCAGCTTCTAATTTTTGTTTATCAGGTCCTGCTACTGCAACTGAAATATCAATATCACCACTAATTAAAGCATTTGACATCATTGCTTGATCAGGAATAAATTTAAATACTAATTTATCTAGATGAGGCTTTTTCGCCCAATACTTTTCATTTTTCACTAAAGTAACATTATCATCTTTAGCCCATGTACTAAAAATAAAAGGTCCTGTTCCTATAGGGTTTTGACCAAAATCATCCCCTAAACCTTCAACTTCTTCTTTAGGGATAATAGCATTACCTGGGTCAGTTAATCTTGCTAAGAAAGCAGCATTTGGAGATTTTAATACTAATTTAACAGTGTTTTCATCTACCACAATTGCTTCTTTTAAATCGCTTAAACGACCTAAAGCCGATTCATTAGCTGATCTTTCTAAACTGAACTTAACATCTTCTGGTGTAACTTTACGTTCTTTTACAAACTTACCTGGGTGGAAATATACATCATCTCTTAAAGTAAATGTATATTCTAACATATCCTCAGATACCTTCCAGCCATCTTTACCAATAGAACCTACTATACTTTGTTGATCATCGGTATATGTAACTAATGTGTCAAAAATAGAATTCATCACGCTAGATTCATAAGTACCTGTATATTGTGCAGGATCTAAAGTTTTTGGCACCTGATCTAAACCAACGGTTAAACTTCCTCCATCCATTGGTTCTAAGTTAGCGTCTTGTCCAGCATTATCATCTTTTTTACCGCAACCAGTAATCATGACTGCTAACATTAAGCATATAACTAATAAATAATTCAATGATTTGCGTTTCATTCATAAACCTCCTTCATTAATTTAATCTACTTAATTAAAAGTATAATGTAATAGTTACTATTAATCATTGTACATAGATTACTAATTGCAATCTTTTAATTTGTGCACCGTGTATAATGTGTATCCAATTTTATAGATTTAACAAATGTCTTATTTTTATCGCTATTGACAAACTAAGTTTAATCTCAGGTTCATCAATATCTAAGTTTAAGATTTGTCTAATTCTCTTTAATCGATAGTTTAAAGTGTTTCTATGCATAAATAAATTTTCCGCTGTTAAGAGCACATTCGCATTATACTTGTAATATTGTTCTAGTGTATGAACATAATCAGTGTTATTCTTTTGGTCATATTGTACCAACATCTCTAGATATTCCTTATAAAACTCATTTAAGCTATTATTATCCTGATTAGAAAACAATATACGATAAACTCCCATATCATCGAAATTATAGATTTTTCCGCTTCCTAAAACTTTTCTACCAATAGTTAAAGCTTGATTTGCTTCTTCATAACCCGTTGAAAAATTACCAATTTCTTTTACAGTTTTGCTGATACCTATTGATAAAGAAATATCTAAAAACTTTGTTTCTACATTCTTTTTAATTTTCTTAGCGATAAATAAACAATACTCTTTTACCTCCTTAGTATCGGCAAAATTAGTATCTAAAAATAATAGAAACCCATCTCCCCGTTCCGTAAGTATTGAGTTTTTAGTGTTCGCTAAAACAACCTTTTTGATCGTATTATATATTTCGCTTTTAAAATCTTCCATTTCATACATTTTGTCAATCTTTCTCTGGTTTAAGCTGTAATTATCAATATATACATTCATAATCACAAATTCTTTATTAATATCCCACCCAAAGTCATTTGCTCTTTTTACTAAACTATATCCTTCTACATATTTATTTACTAAAAGCTCATCAATAAAATCCCGCTGTAGTCTTATTTCTGTTTCAAAAATTGCCTTTTCCTTCATAATTTCTAAAGCTGCTACAGTTGCACTTCTTTCTAGGGCTATTACAGTAAAATCGTTAATACTATCTTCTTCATCTAATATAAGTACTACTCCATATTTTTTTCTTCCAGCTAAAATTGAAACTATCACTTGATTGCTTGAATCATCTTTAATAACAGAGATTCCTTCTTTTAAATACTCACCCATTAATTTTGTGTTTAATCTTTTTTCTCTTAAAAATAAATACACTTCTTTACTTTTTTCATCTGCACAAAAATCCAGCAAATCTCCCGCCTTATTTTCAATAAAAACTGGCTTATTAATTACTTCTGCCAAAATATTTGTTACGCCTTTTAAACCTCCGCCACTTAAAACCATTTTATTTAATCTTTGATGTAGTTCATCCCCTAAACGTAAAAGCCTAGTTTGCTCTTGTAAGATTAAGCTTAAAACATTATTAATTATATCCGAATAAATAACATTTCCTGGTAGTTCAATAATCGGAATGTTTAGCCTATCTGCTAATTTTAAGACCTCATCAGGTATATTATCTAGATAACGTCCTAGTTTAATAGCTAGAGCTGTTTCTTTTTTATTAGCTAAAAATTTCACAATGTTAAGCAATTTTGTTTCATCTTTTTGCATAGCAAATGTTGTGGTTAATAAAAAGGTGTTTTTTCTAATCCAATCTCCAAAATCCGGAACCTCAATTACATCAATATATTCTATTTTATTATTTAAACCATTTTCCCCCGCTACAACCTTAGCATTTTTTAATATATCTAAACTTAGAATTTCTTTTACAGTAACACGCATAAAAATCTCCCTTTTGTCTTAATATCTATCTCATCTCTGCTGTAATATACTTATATTTAAAATTCTCATTTAAAAGTTCATTAATTATTGTTCCTAGTAATTAAGTTTATTATATCATTTAAAACATAGAGTAATATTATCTAATTAATATTTTAAATACAACTTCTAGGGTATAATCATAAATTACCGAAAAAACAATTAAAAAAGGGCACCTTGCAGAAATTAAATTTCTATGCAAGGTTACCCTTAAAATGACCTAGTCAAGCAAAATTATAGACTTATAAAAGCATCTTTAGCTTCTGGTTTTTTATCTATTAATTTATATTTTGCCATCCACTCAATCACATTTTCATAGCTTTCTAAAGACTGTGCACCAAAGTCCTCCATTAAAGGTAAAAGGATTTCTAAACTTTTTTCTTCAATCTCTTTTTCTAAAGGAAAACTATCATTTTGATGAGAAAGTAAAATAGTTAAAGCTTCTTCAGGATTATCTTTAACAAATGCTTGTCCTTTTGCTGCCGCATTCCAGAATTTTTTAACTGTTTCTTGATCATTTTTTGCTGTATCTTCACTTACTACTAACACTAACTCATAAAAATCTGGCACACCATAATCAACTGGATTAAAAGTTTTAATTTTTTGTCCTTCTTTTTCTAATAAAACCTGTTCATGATTTATAAATCCACCGCTAGTTGCTTCTACCCTTTTAGTTACTAGTGCAGGGATTAAATCAAAACCAATATCAATAATTTCTACTTTACTTAAATCTCCCCCATCAGATTCAATTACTGTTTTAGCTACGGCTTCATAAACAGGTAGTGAAAATCCTACAGTTTTGCCTTCTAAATCTTTTGGTGAGTTAATATTTTGGTCTGTGGTAGTCATCATGGTATTTAAATGATGACCTACAATAGATGCTACTGATACTACTGGAATATCTTTTGCTCTAGCCATTACTATTTCGGGTTGATAACTTACGGCAAAAGTAGTTTTTCCCCCTGCTACTAGTTTTAAAGGATCACTAGTTTCTGCTGGCATATTAATCTTTACATTTAAACCTTCTTCTTCAAAATAACCTTTTTCAGCTGCTACATATATAAAGGAATGAACTGCATTTGGATACCAATCTAACATAATACTTACTTCTTTTAAATCTTCAGTTTGTTCTGCACTCTTTTCTGGTTCTTTAGCTCCATCACTACATGCAACTAAAGAAAACATCATTACTAATGATAAGAATAAAATACCTAGCTTTTTCATCAATACACTACCCTTCTTTTTTTGTATTTAAAGACCAGGGGATGAAAATTTTTTCTAATATTTTGACTACTCCGAATAAAAATATTCCAAGCAAGGCTAAAATTATAACAGCAGCAAAAACGGCATCAGCTTCTAAATTACTAGACATTCTTCTACTAAATACCCCTAATCCAGAATTTCCACCTAACCATTCTCCTATTACTGCCCCAATAACACTTACGGCTGCTCCGACCTTTAACCCAATGAAAAAATTAGGTAAACAAGCAGGTACTCTAACCTTCCAAAATATTTGACTTTCTGTTGCCCCCATGGTTTTTAACAGATTTAGATACTTTATATCAATGCTTTTAAATCCTTCAAAGGTATTTACAACAATAGGAAAAAAAGTAATTAAGACAGTAATAGCTATTTTTCCCGATAAACCATACCCAAACCACATAATAATTACGGGAGATAAGACAATTATGGGTATAGTTTGAGAAATGACTAAAAATGGATAAATCCCTTCTTCTAATTTTTTACTTTTTAGCATTAAAACAGATATTAAAACTGATAAGATAACGGAAATAAGTAATCCTGCCATAACCTCTGCTAAAGTTACAGGAAAATGAACTGTAAAAAGAACTTTTTTATATGACCATAAAGCCATCGCTATTTTCGTAGGTGCTGGTAAAATAAATTGTTTTACTTTTAATAGTCTTACAGCTACCTCCCAAAAAATCAAAAACAGACTTAAGAATATGATCGCGTTATAATTTTTCATTTTTTTCATTCTTCTAATCCCTCTAGACCTTTTAATATTGCTTGTCTTATTTCAGTAAACTTAGGGTATCCTAGTAAATCATTATCCCGCGGATATTTAAAAGGAACTATAAATTCTTTAATATTTCGATTTGGTATTTTGCCCAGTAAAAATATTCTTTGAGATAAAAATATTGCTTCTTCTACATCATGAGTTATGAAGATAATAGTTGGTTTGAATTTTTGCCACATTTTAAGTAACCATTTTTGCATTTTAAACCTTGTTAAAGCATCTAAAGCACTAAATGGTTCATCAAATAAAATAACTTTATTACCCGTGAGAATATTTCTTAAAAAAGCTACCCTTTGCCTCATACCCCCAGAAAGATGATGCGGATAAGCATTTTCGTATCCTTCTAAGCCAAATTCTTTTATTAATTCTTTTACCCTATTTCGTGCCTCTTCTTTTTTTATCCCTTTTATTTCTAAAGGAAGCACACCATTTTCGAGTATTGTTCGCCAAGGCAAGAGTAAATCTTCCTGAGGCATTAAGCTGATTTTTCCCATTCTATCAGTATTACTACCATTTAATAAAACTTGTCCCTTGGTAGGTTCTAATAAACCTCCTAAAATATGTAGTAAAGTTGTTTTTCCACATCCACTTGGCCCAACTAAAGCTATAAATTCACTTTTTTCTACTTTAAAACTTATATTTTCAAACACTGGTTCTTTGTTTTCTTGGTAAGAATAATGAATTTTATCTACATTTAGTTCCATTGTTTTCACCCCCAATAAAAAAACCTCTCTACGCAAGGTAAAGAGGCTATAATCCTTTTCTAAACTTCCCTACGTAGGTATTAACCAAGTCAGGTTCAAAGGGTAAAAACTAATTGTTTTTTCTCAGCCACATGGCACCCCCAGCGACAATATTAAGTTATCCTTATTGTAGCATATAATAGAATATATTACTACAACCTTAGCTTATAGCAATTACAATTAAACCTAGTACTGTTAAGAATGTTCCAATAATTTTTAAAAGATACATAGATTCCTTTAAAATAAAATAACCAAACAAAGTACCAATTGGAATACTGACTTGCCTAAAAGCAACAACATAAGCAACATTACTGGCAAATAACATCGATAATAAGATTATCCCATACGAGACATAAATCCCTAAGCCCATAATAGTAGCATTTTTTTTATGGTTTTCCATTATTTCTCTAAATAATTTTCTTTCCTCCTGGCTAAATAAGGTGAATATTCCTAGCCATACAGAAGAAAAAAGAGCAATAAAAACCATAAAGATTAAAGAAGCTTCTAAAGATGAAAAAGCCTGATCGGGTACTTCATTTAAAATCCTTAGGGCCTTATCATCAATGACTGAATAGGCGGCTGTACCGATAGCTGCTACAAAGGCAAAACCGATTGATTTGGTAAATAGACTTTTCAGAGTTTCTTTGGTTATCTTTTCAAGAGGTAGAATAAATAAACCAACTACAATAAACAAACATCCTATTATGTAAGAATGCGAAATATCAGAGGCTTTTCCGATCATTACTGTATATATAGTAACCATAATAATAGGTAAAGCCCTTGCAATAGGGTAAACTAAAGACATTTCCCCTAAACGATACCCATAAGCTAAGGTGCTGTAATACAGGGCTTCAAAGAAACCTGTTAATATTAAAAGCACCCAAACATAATCAGGAATTAAACTTAATTTATCATGATAAAAAAATAAAATTGGAGAAAAAATAATTCCCGCTGCGATATTTCCTACAAAAAAATAACTTATCGAAGAATTATCCTTTTTACTTAGTAGATTCCAACCCGCATGAGTAACTGACGAAAGTAAAACTAAAATTATACTTATCGTAGACACATAAAACCCTTCCTCCAAATTAAGGTACTATAATCCAATTTTATCAAATTATTATGAAATTATCTATGAAAATTTGCTTTTTAAACTTTATGCAAGAACTCGCTTAAATCACTACACACTAAGACTGGCTTGTCATAATGTACTAGTTTTTTTAACTTACTTACAATTGTCGTATCAGGATTAACTATGACTAATTTTTCTAAAGAATTATTTTCAAATGACTCTAATAATAACTTTCTTATTCCAAAATCTGTAGGAGGAAAAGAATAACCTATCACAATTAAGTTTTTACACTGGGATAAACATTCTTTTGCTTTAACCCACAACTCCCAAATTAGTTCTTGATTATAATTTTTATACAATACCGGTGGAATTATTACAGGATCAATAATTAATCCATCTATATTCTCTGGTTCAGTAAGCCACCATTTTTCTGAGGTTAATACTACTTTTCCATTTTGTTGTAGATTTCTTTTCTGATCAACGGGTAAATATTTAAACCAATTTAAGGATCCATGTAGTTTAAGGATTTTCCAATCATATAATTTGTTTTTTTGATAATATGATTGGTCTACCTTTATACCATCAATTACTATTTGATCAAATTCCACTCCATAACTTAAAGGATATTTCCACTTATATTGATTATGTTTTCTCTCATTTAAAAGACCTGAGGCTGTTTCTATAGATCTTTCTACATTGCAATCATAATTAAAGGTTATTATATTTGGTTTTTGCTGATATATTAATTTGCCAAAATCCCGCATTAGCTTTGATGAATTGATGAATTCTTCAAAATCAGCTAAAAATTGTACAAACATTATTTTAAGGGCAGAATTAATTCTAAGTAAATATGATATTTCTTGTTCTTTATTTTCTTCAATTGCTTCCATTAATTGAAGTTGGATCAGAGTAAAACATTCTTCTAAATTAAATGTTCTATTTATTAAATTTTCTTTATCCATTTTCCAGTACTTTTCAATATACTCATATACTAAATTAACCTTTTGCACATACTCCTTAGATTGATACTTTGTGCTTTTAAGGATTGTTTTAAAAAAGTTTAAAGTTAAAGGAGGATTAAGTCCTTCATAGTCCGTTATACACTGATTTATTCCTGCTCCAATTATATAAACTGTATCATTAGTCATATAAAACTATCCTTTCAAGATCAAGCTATCATATATATTTCCCCATAGTTAAATAAGAATACCTAAATACTTATAGAACACTTTCAGTTAATTATGTATATTAATTTCAGATAAAACTAATCATATAAAAACCAAAGTATACAATATAATCATTTGCAAAAAAATAATATTCAGTTACAATATATACGGGGAAACTTCCTAAGAATGGTTAAAGATGAGTATAGTTAGGTTAGGAGGAGTAAAATATGTCAAGGACTATTGGTACCACGGTTAGAGGTATTATAGCACCTATTGTTAAACAAGGTGATGACCTTGTAGAAATCGTAGTAGATTCTGTAAAAGCAGCCTATGAATCAGAAAAGTTTACATTTAGAGATAAAGATGTTGTGGGGATTACTGAATCTCTTGTGGCCAGAGCTCAAGGGAACTATATAACAATAGATGATATTGCAGAAGATGTCAGCAAAAAGATAAATGGTGAAGTTGGGGTTGTCTTTCCTATTTTAAGTAGAAATAGATTTTCTATGCTTTTAGAAGGTATCGCTAAAGGGGTAGACAAAGTACATTTGTTATTAAGCTATCCTTCAGACGAAGTTGGTAACCATTTAATGGACATCGAAAAAATGGATGAAGCTGGAATTGATCCGTTTACAGATGTTTTAAGTGAAGAAGATTACCGCAAAATTTTTGGCAAAGAAGTAAAGCATCCTTTTACAGATATTGATTATATTCAAATGTATAAGGATTTAGGGGTAAATGGTAATGTTATTATTCACTTAGCAAATAATCCTAAGGAAATCCTAAAGTTCACTAAAAATGTAATTGTAGCCGATATTCATAGTAGAGAAAGAACTAAAAAAATCTTAAAAAATGCTGGTGCTGAAATAGTTCTAGGTCTTGATGACATTTGCTCAGAGCCTTCTAACGAAAGAGGCTATAATAGTGATTATGGTTTATATGGCTCAAATAAAGCATCTGAAACAATGATCAAACTCTTTCCACGAGATGGTCAAACATATGTTGATGAAATTCAAGCTAGATTAAATAAGATGACTGGTAAAAATATTGAAGTTATGATTTACGGTGATGGAGCTTTCAAAGACCCAGTCGGTAAAATTTGGGAACTAGCTGATCCTGTTGTTTCTCCTGCATATACAAAAGGATTAGAAGGAACTCCTAATGAATTAAAATTAAAGTATTTAGCTGATAATAACTTAATTAATTTAGAAAATCAAGATATAAATGAAATAGCGAAAAAGTATATTAAAGAAAAAGATAGTAATCTTTCTGGAAAAATGGTTGCAGAAGGTACAACACCACGTCAAATTACAGACCTTTTAGGTAGTCTTTGTGATTTAACTAGTGGTAGTGGTGATAAAGGTACCCCAATCATTTTAATCCAAGGATATTTTGATAATTACGCAACCGATAGTTATTAAAATAAAAGGCTACTCTAATGAGTAGCCTTTTATTTTATTTATTCTGATTTTAATTTTTAATCTATTCCTTATTATCCGGAAAAAAAACCCCAATATTTATTAATACCCCTATTATAATTAATAAAGATGCGATTAACTTTATTATACTGATACTTTCATGCAAGAAAAAATAAGCTAATATCATTGAAAATAAAGGCACTAAATTAATATACAAGGAAGATCTACTAGGACCAATATTTTTAATGGCAATTTGATGAATCAGATAGCCGATTACTGAGGCAAAAAAGGACATATAAAAAATTGATAACCATCCATTTAGAGATGTATCAGGGATATAAACCCACGGCTTTTCTAAAATAACCATCGGTATTAATAAAATTGCACAAAATAAAAAGGCATAACTTGTCACTTTTAAAGGACTATATTTTATTAAAGCCTTTTTAGAAAGTATCGCATAACTTGCCCAGCAAATTACGCCAATAATCATTAGTAAATCTCCTATATTAAAACTAAGGCTTTTTAAAACTTGCCACTTTCCATTAGTAATTATTAAAGCCACTCCACTAAAAGATAATACTATGGCTACTACATTTTTTATTTTAATTACCTCTTTTAAAAAGATAAAAGACAAAATGGTGGTTATTATAGGATTAATTGCCCCAATCAAAGAAGCATTCACGGGTGAAGTATATTTTAAGGCTAGAAAAAAGAAAATATGATATCCGATCATCCCTATAATTGCTAAAATTAAAAATGTTTTTAAATCTTCTCGTCCTATTTTCCAATTTTGTTCAGTTTTAATTAAAATCAAGAAAATAATCATGGACGCAAATAAAAACCTATAAAATGTTAGCGAAAATACCGGAAATTCTTGTACAGAAAATTTACCAGCGATAAAAGCTCCCGACCAAAAGAAAGCTGCAATCACCATTAAATAACCATAAAATACATTTGACTTGTTTTGCTTTTGTATTGCTTTTGACATACTACTACCCCCAGGTATATATATTCTTACAAAAATAAATTATATACCTAGGGAGAGTAAAATTATAGGTAAATTAATGTTTTTCAGAGAGAAACCAGATATTATTATTTTTCTTGAATATTATTAACATTTTGAGTTATTTCTGTAAAACTTGAGTATCGTGGATCTAACGGATTTATTTTCAACATATTTACTAATTCTATATATCTATTACTAACTGTCGAAGGAGCTAATTCATACATTTTAGCTAATTGTTTTTGCGTTAAACTTGGTCCAGATTCAATTATATTTATCGTATAATCCAGCACTGCTACCCAAACCATGGGCTTAATAATTCTTGGTTTACTCTTTTGTAAGAAATCATGCCAAAGTTTAATTGTATTTGCAATTTGTAATGTGGTATATCTAGTTTTAAGTTTTTCTTCGAGTAAATTAGCAATTTTTTTATACTGTCCTTTAGGCCATAAATAATCTTCACTAAATGCGAGTTTCTTACTTCCCCAGCCTAAATGTTCACAAATTATACTTTTACATAAAGAGAACATTAAATCTTCTTCAGTACCTTGTTCGCTTGAATTTAGAATCTTTTCTAATTTACTTTTGTAATGAGGATTATCTAACGCTTCTAGAGGAGTTAATCCACCTAGTTTAGAGTTTTTATAATGAAGCCAAAAAATAGAGAACATATGTTTTTCTCGATCCGAAACATAATCCTTTGCAAATTCATCTGTATCATCAATCAAAACTTTTAATAATTTAAAACTATAATCAGTGAGAAAAGAATTTATATTTAAATTGCTTTCTTTATATAAATTGAGGATGCTTTTTAAAAATCTATCTTTTTTAATTACATCTACATAATAAATACTTAAAAATGGCTGATAATAATTTTCATCTGGTATTAACTGACACCAAATAGCTTGTCCTTTATCAAAATTACGATATTTGCTTGCATACTTAAGAGATTTTATACCTTCTCTTAATACGTCCTTTAATTTGATTTCGCCTTTTTCTTTATCAACTTCAATTATTTCATATAATGAAAATTTAATGGTTTTTAAATATTCTAACCAGGTAATTGTAACTTCTCTAAAATTACGCTTACTTTTTGCAATAAACTTTTCAATTATTGTTTCTCCGTCATTTAACTTATTGTGCATTATAAAGGATTCTAAAAATAAAATATTTTCAGCATCTTTTACAATCTCCGACATTGTCCTTGGACATTCATATTTTAACTTTTTTAAATATAAGATAAATTCGTTAAAGTATTCATTTTCTACAAATTGCATTAATAAATCTGGAATACTATTCTTTTCCTTATCCGCTTGTGCTTCTAAAAAATCCACAATTTTATTCTCTTCTTTACCACAGCAATGTTTATATTTTTTATTACTCCCACAATTACATAATTGATTACGACCTATTTTCATTTAATAACCCTCCATTTTTCCTTTATTGCCAATAATTGTATATTCTACTTGTTTTCTTTAATTCCTTTTTTAAAATAATTATTTTGTAATATTTGTCAGTATATCTAAGCTTAATAATCTAATACTAAGCATGAGGTGAAAAATATGAGGGTTATTATCTTTACTTTAATCCTAAATATTTCAATATTTGCTTTTAGTTTTTATACTGACAATTATTTAGCCAAATCTTCTGTGGAAATGATTGCTACTTTAAAAACAATTGAAAATAATTTAGAAAATGAAAATTGGCAAATGGCTCAAAAAAGTATGCAAAATTTTGAGCAAAAATGGAAAGATAATTTGTTTATGTGGTCTTTAATTACAGATCATAGTGAAATTGATAATATAGAAGTAAGTATAGCTCATATAAAATCTTATCTTAAAACTCAAGATTTTTCTGAGGTGAATGCAGAGATAGCTTCTTTATTTCGTTATATAAAGCATATACCTGAAAACGAAAAATTAACTATCCGCAATATTTTTTAAAATATGCGTCATTGTAAAATATTCTTCATTGCTTCATTGTAAAATATCTATAACTAACTACTTTTCAAGATTGACAGTTCGCTAACCTTTCCCTAAACTTACTTATAGAATATATCTTAAATTTAGGGAGAGAAAATCATGACCAAAGAACAAAAAAAGGTTTTTGATATTTGGTGGAGACTTTTAAGACCACATACTTTATCAGCTGCTTTTATTCCTGTCTTTATAGGAACAGTACTTGCACTTGAGATTACATCTATTCATTTTGGGCTTTTTGGAGCTATGCTGTTAGCATCAATATTAATTCAAGCAGCAACCAATATGTTCAATGAATATTTTGATTTTAAAAGAGGTTTAGATACTAAAGATTCAATAGGAATTGGTGGTACAATAGTTCGGGACAAAGTTAAACCAGAAATCGTTTTAAATTTAGCTTTTATTTTTTTAGGTGTTGCTACATTATTAGGTGTATATATTTGTATGATGAGTAGCTGGTGGTTAGCCGTAGTAGGGCTAATTAGTATGTCAGTAGGGTATTTGTATACTGGTGGGCCTTATCCAATTGCTTATACTCCTTTTGGCGAATTGGTTTCAGGACTATTTATGGGATTATTAATCATTTCTATTTCATTTTTCATTCAAACAGATATGGTAAATTTAAAAACAATTTTAATTTCTGTGCCTACCTCAATCTTAATTGGGGCTATCTTAATGGCTAATAATTTAAGAGACTTTGATGGTGACAAAGAAAAAGGTAGACGAACTTTAGTTATCATTTTAGGCAAAATTAATGGTATAAGATTTTTCACTGGTATGTTTGTCGCAACTTACGTTTTTCTACTATTATTAATTTTTCTAAACTTTGCCTCATGGTGGTCTATGTTAGTTGTCTTAACTATTCCTACCGCTATCAAAGCAGTTAAAGGTTTTATAGGAAAAAGCAAGCCAATTGAAATGATGCCTGCTATGAAATTAACTGCTAAAACTAATATTCAATTTGGATTTTTATTAGGTCTTAGCATTATTATTAGTCATTATATATAACTGTATTTGAAAATTTCGTAATAATAGCTATAATTAAAGAGTGATTCATAAATTAAGGAGGTAATATTATGAAATTAGCTTTACCAACTAGAAATAATGAAGTGGACAACCACTTTGGACACTGTGAATACTTTACAGTTTATGAGATTAACGATGCTAAGGAAATAATTGCAGAAGAAAAAGTAGAAGCTCCATCAGGATGTGGATGTAAATCTAATATCGCTACTGTATTAGCTGAAAGAGGAGTTTCTGTTATGTTAGCTGGTAATATGGGACAAGGAGCAGTTAATGTTTTAAATCAAAACAAAATCGAAGTAGTTCGTGGTTGCTCTGGAAATATTAAAGAAGTTGCAGAAGCTTATTTAAGAGGCGAAGTTGTAGACTCATCGGTTGGTTGTACTAGCCATGATTGCGGCCATCACTAAGTCTTTACTACTATAAATAAGTTAAATAAGATAAAATAGCTTTATTAATTTAAGTTAATAAAGTAAATAAACAAGGCTTACTGATTTTAGATTAAAATCGTAAGCCTTGTTTTTATTTAACTTGCATACATTTCTTCTACTTGTTTTTGGACACTTTCATTTTCTAAATATTCATCATAACTCATTTCTTTATCGATTAATCCATTAGGAGTAATTTCAATAATTCTATTTGCTACAGTTTGGACAAATTGATGGTCATGAGATGTGAATAAAAGTGTACCTGAATAGTTTATTAGTCCATTATTTAATGATTGAATAGATTCTAAATCTAAATGGTTAGTAGGTTCATCAAAAATTAATACATTAGCCCCACTAAGCATCATTTTAGAAAGCATACATCTAACCTTTTCTCCTCCTGAAAGTACTTTAGTACTTTTAAGAGCCTCTTCTCCAGAGAATAACATTCTTCCTAAAAATCCTCTTAAAAAGTTTTCTGTTTGATCCACTGAAAATTGACGTAACCAATCCACTAAATTTAGGTCAACATTAAAGAATTCAGAATTATCCTTAGAAAAATATTCTTGGGAAGTAGTTACGCCCCAAGTATACTGTCCACTATCTGCTTCTAATTCGCCCATTAAAATTTTAAATAATGTTGTTTTAGCCATTTCATCTTTACCCACAAAGGCTATTTTATCTCCTTTATTCACTCTAAAGGTAACATTATCTAAAACTTTTTCACCATCAATAGTTTTCGTTAACCCATCCACAAATAATAAATCGTTTCCAACTTCTCTATCAGGTTTAAAGTCTACAAATGGATATCTACGTAAAGATGGTTTAATATCATCTAAAGTTAATTTATCTAATTGTTTTTTACGTGAAGTAGCTTGCTTTGCCTTAGAAGCATTGGAACTAAAGCGTGCAATAAATTTCTCTAACTCTTTAATCTTTTCTTCTTTTTTCTTGTTTTGATCTTTAGACATTCTTAATAATAATTGACTTGATTCATACCAAAAATCATAGTTACCTACATATAACTGAACTTTAGAGAAATCAATATCTACCATGTGAGTACATACTTTATTTAAGAAATATCTATCATGCGATACTACTATTACGATGTTTTCAAAATTGAGTAAAAACTCTTCTAACCACTTAATTGCTTTAATATCTAAATGGTTAGTCGGCTCATCTAGTAGTAAAATATCTGGTTTACCAAATAAAGCTTGTGCTAAAAGTACCTTTACCTTATCTGCACCCGTTAGTTCCTTCATTTGTTTATAATGTAAATCCTGATCAATGCCCAGTCCTGACAATAAAATAGCTGCTTCTGATTCTGCTTCCCAACCATTTAATTCTGCAAATTCTCCTTCTAACTCAGCTGCCTTCATTCCATCTTCCTCAGAAAAATCAGTCTTTGCATAAATGATGTCTTTTTCTTTCATAATCTCATATAGTCTTGCATGTCCCATTAATACAACTGTCAAAACTTCAACTTCTTCATACTCGAAGTGATCCTGTTTTAAAACAGTAAGTCTTTCGCCTGGTGTAATATGCACATCACCAGTACTAGGTTCAATTTCTCCTGATAATATTTTTAATAGAGTTGATTTTCCTGCTCCATTTGCTCCAATTACTCCATAGCAATTTCCAGGTGTAAACTTAATATTAACATCATCAAATAGTTTACGGCCACTAAATTGTAAACTTACATTACTTACACTAATCATATTTGTAAAGCCCTCCATATTTTTAACTATTAACACTTTGCCCATTATATCATGTCTACTAGTAATAAATCGACTTATTAATAGTGAAGCAAGTTCTTAATTCAGGTGGAGATTCTTCCACCTGAATTCTAGAACTGCAAATGCATGACTTAGTTGGCGTTTGATTCCCGCCTAAAGAAGCGGGAGTCTTACGTCAAGTTAGTCAGGTTAAACTTCTAGTAATTCAAATCCACTGCTGGCATCTACTTTTCTAGTACCTGAATGATTTATCATTTCTAATATAACAACTTCACCCACAAGCCAAATATCGACTCCTTGTCTTGTGCATCCAGTTACGACTCCTTTATGGCTTCCAAAAGAAGCGTGAAGGTGAAGTCTAGGTTCAGTTTCTTCATTAGTAAAGATTGTCCCTACCCCTATGGTTTCGCTTGTGTTTAATAAATCTTCTACTATAGCTACGGGCTTATCTGCCTCACAGTCTTTTGGTCCTACGACAATTTTACTGTCCTTTTTAGCCCCACCAATAAACAAAACTGTAGCACTATTAATATTTTTATCTTTTGCAAACTTTTCAATCGTTCTAGGAATTTGATCTCCTTCTTCTAACCTTAAAATAAATATCCTGCCTAAATTTGCCTCAGTATATTTCATAAACTCACCTCCCAAACTCATAAGAAAAAACACCCAAGAAAAGATTCTTGAATGTTATTGAAATGAAAAATTTACTATATTAAATCGAAAGTAATTTTATTATCTTAAGCTAAATATTGGCGAGATTAAATAAAAGAGCGTAATATCTGAGGATAAGAATTTTTAACTGTTTTAGCGATAGCGAGTTTTAAAAATTCCCGAAGATATGAAGCTCCTTCCTTTTCACTGCCTGAGCCTTTTTAGCGTAGATAATAAAATTACCTTTCCTTACTATTTACTGATTTTTCTTGGTGTAATTTAATAATCCACCTGCTAATAAGACATCTCTTTGTCTTGCTGAGAAATCAGATTTTAATTCTATCTCTGTGCCTTCATTAGTAGTAAGAATCCATTTATCTTTAGCTTGTTCTAAATTAGACTTAATATCTTTAATTTGCACCTCTGCGTTTAAATCTAATTTATCATAGTCTGCTTCGTTTGCAAAGTTTAAAGGTAAGATACCCATATTAATTAGATTATCATAATGGATACGCGCAAAAGATTTTGCAATTACTGCTCTTATTCCTAAAAAGCGTGGCACTAAGGCAGCATGTTCTCGACTTGAACCTTGTCCATAATTGTCCCCTGCAATAATAAATCCATTTTCTGCTTGTTTAGCTCTTTCTGAGAAATCTGGATCTACACCTGCAAAGCAAAAGTTAGCTAAATGTGGGATATTCGAACGAAATGGAAGTAAGCTAGCATTAGAAGGCATGATGTCATCAGTTGTGATATTGTCTTCTACTTTTAAGACTACTTTTGCACTAATTTGTTCTTCCATATCTTCATATTTTTTAAGAGCCTTAATATTAGGTCCTCTAACTACTTCTACCTCTTTACTATCTTCTCTAGGCTTTATAATCATATTATCATTTGTGAGAAACTTTTCTGGCATTTCTACTATAATAGGTTCACCAAAGGTTCTTGGATCAGTAACTACACCATTGATAGCAGATACAGCTGCTACCTCTGGACTTACTAAATAAATACCCGCATCAGCAGTTCCACTACGCCCTTTAAAGTTTCGATTATTTGTACGTAGGGATATTCCTGCACTTTGTGGAGCCTGTCCCATACCAATACAAGGACCACAAGCTGATTCTAATATTCTAGCACCTGAATTAATAATATCAGCTAATGCACCATTTTCAGCTAACATAGTAAATACTTGTTTTGATCCTGGAGCAATCGCTAAACTTACATTTGGATGAACATTTTTTCCTTTTAAAATTGCAGCTACTTTCATTAAATCCATATAAGAACTATTAGTGCAGCTTCCAATAAATACTTGATTTATTACTGTGCCTTCAAGTTCTTTAACTGGTACTACATTATCTGGACTATGAGGTTTTGCAACTAAAGGTTCTAATGCACTTAAATCTATTACAACTTCTTCATCATAAGCAGCATCGCTATCAGCAATAAGCTCTGTCCAAACATCTTCTCTTCCTTGTGCTTTTAAAAATTCTTTTGTTACTTCATCACTAGGGAAAATTGAAGTAGTCGCGCCAAGTTCCGCCCCCATATTTGTAATTGTTGCTCTTTCAGGAACTGATAAATTTTTCACGCCAGATCCTGTATATTCAAATATTGTATTTACGCCACCTTTAACTGATAATCTTTTTAATAATTCTAAGATTATATCCTTTGCAGTAGCCCAAGGCGCTAATTCTCCTACAAGTTCTACTTTACACACTTTAGGTTGTTTTAAAAAGTATGGTTTACCGGCCATTGCTACAGCTATATTAAGTCCACCTGCACCGATAGCAATCATTCCCATACCACCAGCTGTTGGCGTATGACTATCAGAACCAATCAGCGTCATACCAGGAACAGCAAATCTTTCTAAAAATACTTGATGGCAGATACCATTTCCTGGGCGCGAAAAATTAATGCCATATTTTTCTGCTACAGTTTGCAAATATTTATGGTCATCAGCATTTTCAAAACCTGCTTGTAATGTATTATGATCAACAAATGATACAGATAGTTTTGTTTTTACTTTTGGAATATTTAAAGATTCAAATTGTAAATAAGCAAGTGTTCCAGTTGAATCTTGAGTTAAAGTATAATCAATATTAAGAGCAATTTCCCCTGCATCAGTTTTAGCATCTGTTGCAAGATGATTTTGCAAAATCTTTTCAACGATATTTAATCCCATTTGAAATCTCCTCTCGAAAGTCTATTTTTATGTCTATTCATAATCATTATAAAGCAAGTATAAAGAAAACATTATAAAAATTTTCTTTATACTTGCAAGAATATTGTATACATTTAATTAATCTCTTGTTTCAATAGGTTCATATTCTTTTCCATACTCACCTACGTATATTCCCCTTGGTCTAAAAATACGATTTTTCTTTAAATATTCTACCACATGTGCAGCCCAACCTGACACACGAGAAGCACCAAATATAGGTGTATAGTATTCTGTTTGAATACCTAATGATTTATAAACAATTCCTGAATAAAAGTCAACGTTTGGAAAAATCTTTTTCTCTTTACCAAAGCCATTTACTACTTCATCTTCAAGAGCCTGGGCAATCTCATACTTTTCTTTCATTTCAGGGTGATTTTCAACTAATAATTTAGCTAAAGGTTCTAAGATTCTAGCCCTTGGATCATACGCCTTGTAAACACGATGTCCAAATCCAGAAATTTTTCTACCTTCTTTACGTGACTGTTCATACCATGCTTTTACATTATCTACACTACCGATTTCATTAAGTGTATGAACTACTTCTTCGTTTGCTCCACCATGTAGTGGACCATTTAAAGCAGCAATCCCCGCTCCAATTGAAAAATATAAATCTGATAAAGTTGAAGCAACTACTATGGTAGCAAAGGTACTTGCATTCATACCATGATCAGCATGTAAAATTAAGCATATATCCATAATTCTTTCTTCAAGTGGCGTAGGTTCTTTGCCAGTCATCATATATATTAAATTTGCTGCATGACTAAGTTCATCTTTAGGTTCTAAAGGTAAATAACCTGAACGAAGTCTTGAGATAGCACCTAAGATACTTGATAAACCTGCTATAGCTTGGTAACAACTGTCAATTAATTCTGCTGAGTCTTCTGAATCTGTATCAAATTCATAAATAGCCTTTTTTTCACCCATTGGATTAGTTTCCATAGGTATTGAGTCTTCATCTGAAGAAATATATCCATAGGCATCAGTTAATTCTTCAACTTCATCAACCTTATTTTGACGCATTAGTTCACTACCTAAACGTAACGCTGCCATCGTACTCATTTCTTCAACAGGAAAACTAGTAAGCATTCTAATCGTTTCAGGTATATCACGATATCTTGCTAGTTTCTTTTTGAAACTTTCTAATTGACTATCATTTGGTAGTTTACCATGAATTAATAAGTATGAAACTTCTTCAAATGTTGAATACGCACATAAATCAAAAATATCATATCCTTGATAAATTAACCACCCTTTAGACCCATTAACGTATCCAATTTTGGTTTCACAAGCAATTGCACCTTCAAGTCCTGGACCAATTGTACAACTGATTGGCCATTCTAATTTATCAGGAAATTTAGGATCAGGTTCTCCACTACTTTCCCTAGTTGCTTTTTCTTTTGCTTTTAAAATTATTTCAGTAATTTCTTTTGTTAATTCATGATTAATTTTACTCAATCACTTCAACTCCTTCCTTATGCTCTTTATTAATAAATAGTAAAATACAATTATTTTACATAGACAAACTTCCATCGTGTATATTCATGTAAAATAATTGTATTTTAAAGAGACAACTTGTCTAATGAGCTAGACAGTTCCCTTCATTATAATCTTTTTTCCGAATAAGTTAAAGATAAATATCTAAAATATTTTTGAGAAAAAAAGGAACTACCTTTACCTATGATTTTAAAAATCATTTTAGGGTAGCTCTCCTTGTTTACTTGATAAAAGGAATAATGATTGCAAAAATTATTCCCATACCTAAGCAATATATGATATTTAATCTCGGTCCTAATTCCCAAGAACTATGTTTGGTTAAACCAGACATTACTAAATTCATCCCTGAAAAAGGCGAAATTAAAACACTTAAACCATAGGATGCAAGTAAAGTAAAAGCATATGCATATACTGATATACCTAGAGTTTCTGCGCCAATAGTTGTTGCTAGAGCTGTGGAAGTTACTATTGGATGAATGCCAATAATCGAAAGGGCGCCCATTAAAATAATAATTGCCAAAATCACCAAAAACGGTTGGTGAATACTATCAAGTTTTATTAAAGAAGGGATTATTTCTCCAACCCCTGATATCTCCAAAGATTTACCAAAAAAACCTGCTGCTGCAAAAATAATTATTTCATTTTTGATATTTAGGAGCGATTTTGTATAATAATTCTTTAATTGTTTAATATAACTTGAAAAACTCTTTTGTAAAATAGCTAATAATAGAGGATAAATTAAAGCTACAATGGGTACGATTACTAATAATTTTAAAGTTGTAAAAATATTAAAAAAACCAATTAATAGGATTAAAATTAAAAATGTTCTCGTTAGTTTAAATAATTTTTTATTATCTTCAGGAGTTAAATCATAAGGAATTTCTTTTCTTTCATATTGTTCCTCATTTAATTTAGCCCTTACATACATAGTTACCCAATTACTAAACATCGTAATCAACGATAAAAGAAATCCCATCGGCAAAATTGTAAGCCAAGGTAATTCCAAGTAATGAAGGATAACGGCTACAGCCACAAAGTTAGGTGACCAGAAAATAGCAGCTGTATTTCCTCTCATCATGGATAACCATAAGGTTCTATCCTTATCCGTAAAATCAACCGTTTTATCAAATAAATTATAGACAATCGGAAAAGAGCCTACATTTAATAAAGCAGAAAGAAAATAGGTTAGAAAACCAGAAAGATTACCAAATTGAATGACATTATTGATATGTTTTAAGGAAAATTGGCGTAATGACTTTTCGTAATCTTCAAAATATAAAGGAAAGCTTAAAAAGGGTAAGACAATGAAAAGAACTACCAAACCACTATTAGAACTAATGGCAGTGATCCATTCCCCTATTGAACTATTTGTTTTTATTAAGAACATAATTCCGAAGAAAAATAAAACTAAAGATATTTTCTGATTAGTCTTACCGACAAGCGGCATATTTTGGACAATAATAATTAACAAACAAATCGCCGTTAAAATAGAAAAATAGATTATATTAGTGAACTCTGACAAAAGATAAAAAATACTAAAAGCTATTAAAATAATTTGACGTTGGTTTTTCATATTTTACACCCTTCTAACTTAATATACATCTTTTCTTAATCTTATGTATTAATTCTCCTTTTTCCTCCTTATATCAAAGGGATAAAATAATTTTAAGATTTTGCCTTTTCTAGATATTTTAAAAATTCTGTCCGAAAATCGCTATTTTGCTTCATGAAATCTATAAACAATTTTATTTTTGTTAAAGTCTCTTTACTAATACTATGTTCAACTTTTTCCGTTTCCTCTAAAACATTATTTTTAATGCCTAATAAAAACAAAAACTCTTCTATTGTTTTATGTCTATGTAGAAAATATTCTCCTAAAATATTACCTTCCTCTGTAATTTCAATAACTCCATACTTTTCATATTTAACTAATTCCATTCTTCTTAATTTATTAACCATTTTATTTGCTGATGAAGGCGTTACATTTAAAGCTTTTGCTAAGTCGCCCATTTTTACAAATTCTTCTTTTAAGCAAATTCGATAAATCATTTCTATATAATCTTCCATCCCAGAAGTAAGCATTTTTTCTTCTTGGTCTAATAATTCATAACCTCTTACCGTATGAAATTTCTCTCTAAAATTTTTCATTTTTCCTCCTTTAAAATTTAGAGAGCTCAACCTAAACTAAGTTGAACTCTCCAAAATTTACTTATACCCAGCCTAAACCCATGACAATTTGTGCCACTACAAAACACACAATTATCGCTACCATAGTTGGCATTAAAAAAGCAAAGAAAGTCCATTTTGCATTCTTTGTTTCCTTCGCAATAGTCCATAAAGTTGTGCCACAAGGAAAATGAAGTAAGGCAAATAACATTGTAGATAGTGCAGTTAACCAAGTCCAGCCTTGAGCTATAAATAAATTAGCCAGTTCATTTAAACTTTCAAACTCAAGCATTGCTCCTGTTGATAGATAAGACATAATTAAAATAGGTAAAACTATTTCATTAGCGGGTAAGCCTAAAATAAAGGCCATTAGAATAAAGCCATCCATACCAAGTGACCTTGCAAAAGGGTCTAGAAAGTTTGCACAGGTAGCTAAAACGCTTAATTCACCAATGTAAGTATTAGCTAAAATCCAAATTACTAGACCCGCTGGTGCTGCTACCACGATTGCTCTTCCTAGAACAAAGATAGTTCTATCTAAAATTGAGCGCACAATTATTCTTCCAAATTGAGGCTTTCTATATGGTGGTAGTTCTAAAGTGAATGAAGATGGAATTCCTTTTAATAAGGTTTTTGATAAAGTAAAAGAAACCAAGAGAGTAATTGCAATACCAATCAAAACCATACCTACTACCACAAATGTAGCTAGTAAGGTCCCCCCACTTGATGCTGCTAATCCACCCATGAAAATCATACTTAAAGCTATTAAAGTTGGGAATCTTCCATTACAAGGAACAAAGTTATTCGTAACTATCGCAATTATTTTTTCTCTAGGTGAATCAATAATTCTACAAGCAATAACCCCGGCCGCATTACACCCAAAACCCATACACATGGTTAATGCCTGTTTACCATGTGTTCCACAAGCTTTAAATAATCTATCCATATTAAAGGCTACTCTAGGTAAATAACCTAAATCTTCTAATAAAGTAAACAAAGGAAAGAAAATAGCCATTGGTGGTAACATAACTGAGATTACCCAGGCTAAGGTTCTATAAATCCCTAAAACAACTATTCCATGAAACCACTCTGGTGCTCCAAGACCTAATACAAAAGTAGATAAATAATCTTCAATTGTAAATAGTATATTTGCTAAAATTTGTGAAGGATAATTAGCACCCGTGATTGTAATCCAAAAGATTGTTCCTAAAAGTAAAAGCATTATCGGATAACCAAATAAAGGGGAGGTTAAGATTTCATCTATTTTATTATCCCAATCTGTCTTTCTCGTTTCTTCTTCCACTACGTCTTTGCTTACATCTTCAGCTTGACGATAAATACTTTTTACCATACTATCTCGTAAAGTATCTTTTTTTATACTTCTAAAATTATCAACTTCTTTATTTAAATCTTTAAGATTCACTTTTAGATTACCTCCTTATTCTTTACTCGCTAATTTATTGAAAATTTCTTGATCTCCATCAATTAGCTTTAATGCTAGCCATCGTAAGTTCTCTTTCTCTCCATAAACTGAACGCATCTTAGGTACTAAGCTATTAATTATTTCTTCAATATCTTCATCGTATTTAACTAGCTGAGGATTAGTTATTGCTTTGCCTTGAACCATTTGGGCTATTTTATCTTTTAATTCCAGTAGCCCAAATCCATCTCTAGCTACCGTTGGAATTACAGGTACACCCAGCTTATCTTGTAACATTGGTATATTTATGTTGATTTTTTTACGTTTGGCTTCGTCTAATAAATTTAGACAAATAATAACTTTTGGGGTTATCTCCATTATCTGGTATGCAAGATTTAAATTTCGTTCTAACACAGTAGCATCAACAACTACTACAGTAACGTCTGGACTTCCAAAATAAAGAAAGTCTCGTGCAACTTCTTCTTCAGAGGAATTAGCTAATAAAGAATAAGTACCAGGTAAATCAACTAACTTATAATTAATATTTTGATGACTATACATTCCTTGGGCTTGTAGTACAGTTTTACCCGGCCAATTTCCCGTGTGCTGATTTAAACCTGTAAGTGCGTTAAAAACAGTGCTTTTTCCGGTATTAGGATTTCCGGCTAAAGCAATTACAGGCTGATTAGAACTAACATCAACATTAAATTTCTCCTGCAAAATATTTAAACCCGTGGAACTTTTAGTTAATCCCATTCTCATTTTCCTCCTTAATGATGATATTAATAAACTGAGCCTCTTCTTTTCTAAGGGCTATCATTGTACCCCTTATTAAATATAAGGTGGGATCCCCTAAAGGACTTCTACGCATAACCTTTACCCTTGTTCCTTCAACTAATCCAATATCTAAAAGCCTTCTACGAACAGTATCCTTGGCCTCTAGCTTTTCTACAAAACCTTCTTCTCCTATACTTAAATCCGTTAATTTCAAGTTTATCCCTCCTAGAAAGTGTTGGTGGCGTCTAACTTTTATTGATAAAGTTTATATTCTAAAGTATGAAAATAAAAACAATCGGTGACATAAAAACTCTATTTTTAGACATAAAAAAACTGCATACCTAAGTATGCAGTGGGTTACTATTCTATATCTAATTCCGGCATCATTTCTGCTGTAATTATTTTAGAGTGGTCTAAAAGAATAATTAAACGATCGTCATTTTTTATAATCCCTTTGACACAATGTTCTTTCTCTTGTTCATCTAATTTAGGTGGATTTTCAATATTTGCATCATCTATAGTTAATACTTCGTTTACATAGTCTGTTTTTATAGCAATAGGTTTGTTTTTAATAAATTCTAATACTATTAATCTAGCTGAATCATCTTGATCCTTGATATCAAAATTGAATTTCTTGGCTAAATCAATAACTGGTATTATCCTGCCTCTAAAGTTTACAACCCCTTCAATATAGTCTGGCATATTCGGAATCTTGGTAGTTTCCTGTAAACTCACAATTTCTTGTATATACTGTATATCTAAAGCATATTGTTCTTTTCCTAAGCCAAATACTACAATTTGCATAATTCTACCCCCTAAAATAATTATAAAACATCTTATTTTTTCAACCATTAAAATATTACTTTAGTTTATTATTATTCTTTATTTCTGCTAGCATTTCCTCCATATTTTTCATACTAGCATGTATTTGCGATATTTTCTTTGGAAATACGAATATCACATTATATAAGACCCAGACAAAGCCTACGAGTAAAATAATATTTAAAAAGGCAAAAATAAATTGAAAAAAATCAAATCCTACAGGCGTATGCATTTTAAGACCTCCAAAAATTTTGCTTTCCTATACATATATTACAAGTAGATGTAAACAATAGCAATAGGAGGTGTTTTTGATGTTAAAACTAACACAAAAAGAAAAAATGCTATTGGAAGATCAAAAGAAGCACGAGGAACTATGTATTGAAAAATACACTACTTATGCTAACAATGCTCAGTGTCCACAACTTAAGCAATTATTTCAGTCTCATGCTCAATCAGAACAACAACATCTGGATACGATTAATCAACTATTAAATGGAACAATTCCTCAAGTAGGGCAAGGTCAGAGCGGACAAAGTAATCAAAGCCAAGGACAGCAAAGTTCTGGGGGCAGTCAAAGTATGAATTCTAGTCAATCAAGTCAAAGCATGCAGTCTAATCAAGCAAGTCAACAAGGACAAAATAGCCAAGCTTCAATGAACGCTAGAGTAAATTCATCTTTCATGGGTTCACAAAATAATGCGGGCTCTATGAGCTCTAAAAACAGCAACGCTTCAATGAGTGCTCAAAATAGCGGATCTAATAATTCTTATAATGCTAATGATGCTAGCTTATGTAATGATATGCTCGTAACCGAAAAATATATCTCTAATGCTTATGATACAGCAATTTTTGAAAATACTAATTCGCAAGTAAGACAGGTATTAAATCATATCCAAAAAGAAGAACAACAACATGGTGAAGATATTTTTAACTATATGAACAGTAATGGGATGTATAATCCTCAGTAATAAGATTTATAATTATATTTTTAGAAAGAAGGTTGCCTCATAAACTGAGGCAACTTCTTTTAAATTATTTCCTTAGGGTGCAACAGTAGGACAACTTGGTAATCTAAATATTACGCGGAATCTCGCAACTCTTGAATCAGGATCTAGAGCATCAGGGCATATATCTCTAAGATCGGCAAAAACTCGAGCTGGTACCACAGTACAATCTCCACTAGCCAAGCTAGTATTAAGTGCATCACATACGGCTTGGGCTTCTTCTCTAGTTAATCTGATGCAAATAGGATTGTCAACACACACTGAACCTTGACAGCTTATAGCTACTCGTTTATCACCATCAGGAACTGTTCCATCTGCGGTAGCTTGACCTCCACAGGCACTTGTTTGTAAAAGTTTACTAGCTATATAGGGAATACAACCCACGATTCTAACCTGATACACATCTAAATCCCCTAAAGGAGGACATCCTAAAGCATCATCAATATCTACCGTACATTCTCTTACCACACAACTTAAACAACTAACATCATATACAAGTCTTTCAGAATCTGCAACTAAGTTACCAGTAAAAGGAGCAGGTATCGTAGTAAAGCAACAAGTTCCTACCCTTCGTTCACAAGGATCACAAGCTACTTCTGCTTGTTGTGGTTGAACTGGACAATTAGTTTCTTGTTTAATAGATTGAGAACTATCCATATCGTCCGTATCATCCATTAAATCTAAATCATCAAAATCGTCGAAATCGTCTTTATACTTATTTGCCATTTTTAAACCCCCAGTATTTTTTTATAAGCTAAAACTAAAATTCTTAATTTTAACTTATAATTTATACTATGAAGGCTTATGACAAATAGTTTGTGTTAAATACAAATTCTAAATTATTTCCACAAAATTTTCCATCTTTCAAATCTTAAATTTTGTTTTACTACCTTCAGGGCTTGGAAAAACCTCTAGTTTAGCCCTTATTCGCTCTTTGAATTCTGGTACATGAGATATTATTCCTACCATTCTGCCTGACTTTTGGAGATCTAGTAAAGTTTCAATGGCACCTTCTAAAGATTCAGGATCTAAAGTTCCAAAACCCTCATCAATAAAAATTGTATCCAGACTAATCCCTCCAGAATAAGATTGCACAACATCAGCAAGTCCTAGGGCTAGTGCTAACGATGTTTTAAAACCTTCTCCCCCAGATAGAGTTTTAACATGCCGTGATTTACCAGTATAATTATCAAATACTTCTAATTCTAAACCACTTTGCGCATTATATTTAGCCTTTTCATCAGTTCTACTTAATTCATAACGGTTTTCAGTCATTTTTAACAGTCTAAGATTAGCTACCCCGATAATTTCTTCAAAAAAAGCGGCTAAAACATATCTTTCAAAGGTTAATCTTTCAGAATTATTTCCCCTTGCTATTTCAGCTAAATCACCAAATATAGCATATTTTGCATTTTCTGAATTTATCTTTTTTGTAAGTTCCAGACAACTTTTTAAGATTTCTGTATTTTTATCGATTCTCGCAAAAAGATAAGTTATTTTTTGTAGTATATTTTTTTCTTCTTGTTTTATTTCTTGATACTTTAGTTCTAAAGCATTTATATCTTCCACTTTTAACCCTTGTAACTCAGTTTCAAGGATCTCATATTGGTTAGTTACTACTTTTAAATTTTCATGATATTCACGTATCTCTTTTTCTAAACTTCTTATCTCTTCTTCACTTATTTTAGCTAGGTGATATTTTTCAAGGTCAAATCCTGCTAAATTAATTTCCTCCAAAAACTTAAGTTTAGCTTCTTGTAAAATTTCTGCATATTCTTCTAAGGACTTTTTATATCCAAATTCTTGTGTTTTGCATTTTTCAAGCTCTAGATTACTTTGTTGATGTTCTTTTTCTTTATCAGCTAAACTTTTAACCATTAAATTGTAGCCTTGTTCTACTCTTTGATATTCTAACTTTAATGCCATAATAGATCTAATATTTTCAGGTATTTCCTTCATGGTTTCAGCTAAAGAGGCCTTTTCAGCTTCATACTTTTTAAAAACATCTAAATATTCTAAACTTAATTCTCGCTCTTTTTCTTCCGCACTTTCAAGCTGTTTTTCTGTATCTACCAAGCTTTTAGCTAAAGATTCTTGGAGTTTCTTAGTTTTTTCTAATTCGACTTTTACCTTTTCTAGTTTACCTTTTTTTACATCTATGTCTGTAAATATCTTTTTTACCACTTTATTTAACTCTTGATCTTTTAAATCACTTATTCTTTCCGGGATTAATTGTTCAATTTCTGCAATTAAAGAATTAACTATACTTTTTTGGAAATCTCCTGAACCTTTTATATCAATTAATTTTTCGTACATTTCTTTTAAAATCTTTTCTTTTTGTTCTAACTCTTCTTTTTCTAATTTTAATTTTTCTCCTGAATAAAAATTTTCTTCTAACTCAGCGGGATGGGGATGATGTTTAGAACCACATACCGGACAGTTTATACCCTCTTGTAAATTTTCAGCTAATACTCCTGCTTGGGCTTTAAACCAATTTTCTTCATTCTTTTCATACTTAGCTTTTAGGTGGTCATAAACTACTTTTGTTTGTTTATGTTTTTCATGCATAATCCCAAATTCTTGCCTTAACTTTGCTAGTTTCGTATTTGCTTCCAGTAATTTATGCAATTTATCTTGAGCCTGAGAAACACTTTCTAGTTCCATCTTGTTTTTTAGGTATTCAGTATCTGCATTTCTAGCCTTTTCTAATTCTAAAGCTAATTGTTTATGTAATTTTTTAAAATTTGTAATTTCTAGAATTTTAGTATTTTTATCTTGTTCAAGTTTTTGCACCAATTTTTGCAATACACTTAATTTATCTTTTTTATCATCCAGGGTACTTACCTTTTCTTCATATCCTTTTAATGTATTTAACTTAAGAAAGCTTTGCTTTATTTCTGGCTCTTTAGCTTTTTCTCGTGCTAAACTTTCACTCACTAAATCTAATTTAGCTTTAGCCTGTAGGGCGTCTTGCTGTGACTTTTTATATTCCGTGATTTTTTTTTGATAGCTATAATCTTTTTCTAGATAATTATCTTCACTGGCTTTAATTTTTAAAGCTTTTCGGCCATTATCGATTTTAGTTTGTTTTTCTATATATAATGATTTTTTTAGTTCTAAATTACTTTTTTGCGTGGCAAATTTCTCTTTATGAGCAAATTTTTTATTATTTTCGGTTGCATCAAAGATCTTTTCCCGCTTATTTTCTAGAACAATCTTTATTCTTTTAAGATCATTTTCAAAAACTTCATTTTGATTTTTATCATATATTAATTGCTCTTTTAGGAATGTAATTATCGAATCTTTATTTTTATTCTCATTAGTAATTTGTTCCTTAAGTTTTTCATTATCCCCTGCATCAATTCTAAGTAGATTTTCATGATAGCTATTCTCGAGCTTGGCAATTAGCGTTTTAATTTCATTGGCTTTTTCAATTAATTTCGTCTCTACCTTTTTATAACCCACCGTACCAAATATCTTTTGAAATATTTTTTCTCTATCTTTACTATCAGCTGTTAATAATTTACGAAAATCACCTTGAGGAATCATCATAATTTGCTTGAATTGGTCACTATTTATACCCATTATTTCTTGAACTTTTTCATTTACACTATTTACACCTGCATAAACCTTGTCTCCATTTTTTCCATAAATAGTTAACTCTGCATCCGCTTTTTGTTCAGTTGTTCCTTCCCCTCTGCTTTTTCTTTTTTCTTGCTTAGGGATTCTTTTAATATAATAACGTGTGCCTCTTAATATAAATTCAAGCTCTACACTCGTTAAATCATCTATACAAGCAAATTGACTTCTTAAACTTTCCCCGCTTCTTTCATCACCACTTGCTTGTCCATAAATAGCATAGCTAATACCATCAAAAATCGTAGTTTTACCTGCTCCGGTTGGACCTGTTATTAAAAATACATTTTCCTCACCAATTTGACGAAAATCAATCTCTTCTCTCCCCGCATAAGGACCAAAAGCAATCATAACTAATTTTAAAGGTCTCATTTTAACTTACCTCCCCTCATTATTTATTTCTTTTAAAACATTAATTAAAATATCTTTCTTTTCCTTGGTGAACTCTTTACCCGTTAAAGAACAATAAAAATCACTAAAAAGTTCTAAAGTGTCCTTTTTGGCAAAATCTTTACCTAAAGCTACTTTTACGCCATCCTTTGCAAAAGAAATTTTTTCAATGCTCAGCACATTAGGATAAACGGTTCGTAACTTGCCCATGATATCCATAATTTCACCTTCATCTTCAATCGTTACCATTAAGTAGTCATTAATATTTGTATCTTTATAAATATCTGCATCTAGTAAATTTTCCAATTTACCTTTAATTTTACGCATATCTCTAAGAGGATTAAGCTCTACTTGGTTTACTTTAATCTCGCCTTCCCCATCCATCTTAATTATCGAAATAGATTTTTTTTGCATATGCTCTGAAAAAGAATATTTTAAAAGAGAACCTGCATATCTAATCTTTTCTGAACCAACCTTTTGTGGTCTGTGTAGATGTCCTAAAGCAGTATAATTAAAAAGATTAAAATGATTTGCATCTACATAATCTGTTCCTCCAATTGATAAAGGACGTTCCGATTCACAAGTATCTACAGACTGCTCCCCTATGACAAAGGCATGAGTAATTAATACATTTCTTTCATTTATGTTTATATTTTCTTTGATTTTTTCTATGATTGCTTTCATCGCTGTATCATGATTAATAATTTTTTCATCATTATATAATGCTCTAACAATTACAGGATTCGCATAAGGTACTAAATAAAAATTAACTGGCCCTCTTTGATCATTAATAACGATAGGCTTAAATTCATGAGGTAAATTTCCGCTAATATATAATCCTTTATCTTTTAGAATCTTGCTCCCAAAGCTAAGACGATCTGAGCTATCATGGTTACCTGCAACAATCATGATAGGTGTATTTAAATCCAATAAAATTTCAGACAACACTTCATCTAATAATTCCACCGCTTCAACTGGAGGTACTGATCTATCATATAAATCACCCGCAATTATAACTACATCTGGTTTTTCTTTCGCTACTAATTCTATAAATTGCTTTAATATGTACCTTTGATCTTCCGTCATATGTATAGAATGAACTATTTTACCAATATGCCAATCTCCCGTATGAATTATCTTCAAATTATAAACCCCCACTTTTACCATTTTATTTTAGTAATGTATAAGTTTTAATCCTTTACTAAAAATCAATAATAAATAATATATCTTAATTTTAGCATAAAAAGATGCTTTCAACTTGAAAGCATTACAACACTAAAAATTCTAATATACTCTTAAATTCCTTACTATCTATCTATGATTTCATAATTAAAAACTTATAGATTTAAAATTTCTAGATTTATTCGTAATAGTTAGCTATACTATTATAGAGATTTTAAAAATTCTGAAAATTAAGGAAGGAGAGATATACTTGAAAAAAGGGGATTTGTACTGGATACTTGCTTTTGTTCTATTTGCTACATTTGTTATTTTTCCTACAACACATGAAATTTTCGTAAACTTTACGACTAATCATCCTTACATAGGTGGATTTTTTAAATTTGGTATCCTTGCTACTATGGGAGAACTTCTTGCCATTAGGATTTCCACAAGAGATTGGAAAAAGCCAAGTGGATTAATTTATAGGGCTATTATCTGGGGATTGTTAGGAGTAGTAATTACTTTAATGTTCCAAGTCTTTGCAGTTGGGGTTAAAGGCGCACTTGCTTCTGGATATCTTCCTGGAGGCGATTCAGCAATAGCATTTGCATTTTTAGTGAGTACTATTATGAACTTATTTTTTGCTCCTATTTTTATGGCCTTTCATAGATACACAGATACGTACATCGATCTATACTATGAAGGTAAGAAAAATATCACAGTTGATAATGTAGTATCCCGCATTGATTGGACAGGTTTTGTATCTTTTGTAATTTTAAAAACAGTTCCTTTCTTCTGGATTCCAGCTCACACTGTTACATTTATGCTTCCTCCAGAATACAGGGTATTAATGGCAGCATTTTTATCAATAGCACTTGGGGCAATTTTAGCTTTTGCGAAGAAAAAGAAATAAGCTTTTAAAAAGAGCTAGTGTAAAAGATACTTTATCTTCTATACTAGCTCTTAAATTTATTCATCATTACTAAATACAACCTGCTGGGAAATAGTGCTTCCTGCTTTGTTTCTATTCATAGATAAACCTATAAATATAATTGCAGCTCCTATAAACTGAATAAAACTAAATTTTTCTCCTAAGATTAAAAAAGCAAAAATCACCGCAAATACTGGCGTTAAATTATTATATAGAGCTGTTCCCGTACTACCTATTTTATTTATTCCCCATACCCAAATGATGTTTCCTATTCCAATAGCAAAAATTCCGGAATAAATATTACTACTCCAGCCCATCTGTGGGACTGCCTTATAATCTAATTGGATCAGTTCTGGAATTGAAATTAAAAAAAAGAAAAAGGTGGAGATACTGAAAACGTACGCAATTACTTGATATGATGAATATTTAGCCATTAACCTTTTGGAAAAGATAGTATAATAAGCAAAAAAGAATTGACCTACTAACAGCATTAAAGCACCGATTAGATGATTATGGGCTAAACTTAATTCTTTACCTGACCCCAAAATTACTAAAAGTATTCCCACAAAGGAAAAGGCAATTACTCCAAAAGTTTTCTTTGATATTTGTTCTATTTTTAGGATAGTATTTAAAATTACAACACTAATTGGTAATAAGGCAACTATAATGGCTGCATTACCTGATGTAGTTAAATTAACGCCTAAAATAAATAATACTTGAAAAATAAAAAATCCAAAAAAACTTACAAAGAACATACTTTTCCAGTCTTCTTTTACGATCTTTTGGTAGGTTTTAGAATAATATAAAATTATCCATGCTACAGCTACAGAAAAGACCATCCTCAGCGAACTATATGCAAGTGGTGTAATAAATTCCAAGCCTACCTTCATAAAAGGAAAATTAAGCCCCCACATTAGTGGTACTGAAAATAATAATAATCTTGTTTTATTATCACTAGTCATAATCATCAACCTATTTTCTGTTTTACTAAATTATATACATTTATTTACACAATATTAATAATCTATTTAATAAATTTATATCCGTATTAAAATTTCCTCGTAAAGTCATAGTTACTGTTTTTGCATTAGGCTTTTTGATGCCTCTTGTTGTCATACATCCATGCTCACCCTCGATAATAACAGCTACATCTTCAGTTTCAGTTATTTTTTGCATAATCTCAGCAATATCTTGACCAATTCTTTCTTGAAGTTGTAACCTTTTTCCTACCATATCAGCTATTCTAGCCATTTTACTAAGTCCTATCACTTTATCTTTAGGAATATATGCTATAGTTACTTTCATATTATACATTAAGGCTAAATGATGTTCACAATGACTAAATATTTCAATGTCCTTCATAACTACTATATCTTGGCTATCTTCCGTAGTATTTATATCTTCTTCAAAGGTTTTATTAAACATGTCTACTAATTGATCATTTGTATATGCTATTCCTGCAAATATTTCTGCATACATACTTGCTACTCTCTGGGGGGTATCTTGTAGTCCTTCTCGATCAGGATCTTCACCTAAAGCCACTAAGATACCTCGAATATGTTTTGCTATTTCTGCTTGATTTATAGACATAAATCTTACCCCCTTTACTCTAAACCCCATTTACAGCTATTAATACTTAACTTAATTATATACTTTATTCTCAAAATAAGTAATATAAAAAGCTGATTCTTATTACTCTCGAAATCAGCTTTTTACTTATTAACGATATTTCTTATCTATTATATTTCTTATTTTCTATGCTTTCTTATTTTTACTACTTTCTCATCTTTACTGTTTTTTTATCTTCTATGTTTTTCAATTAAATGTGAAATCGCAGCAAGTGGATGCTTATAAATCATTTTAGGTCCAGCATATCTCATCACTTCTTTTACCTTTGCTCTCATATCTTCTTTATAACAATGTATGGTACAACTACCACACACGGGCTTTTCTTCACCAAATTTGCAATACTTTAAACGCATACTAGCATAATCCAGTAAAGCCTGACAATCAGTACAAAGTTCATCTTCTGGATGGTGCTTATCATGACAATATATTTTAATCATTTTTTCAATTGTATCTCTTTCGTTTTTTAATCTCGACATTGTAAACTCCTTTAGACTTTTTAATAGTATTTACTCATTTTAACAAAAAAAAACTTTCTATGAAATAATTCATAGAAAGTTAACTAGCATTTTTTAAGTTTTCAAGAAAATCCTTTGCCTCTACATTTGTTTCATCGTAAGCAAGTGCTTCGTGCAATAAAACCATAGTTTCTTTATTTTTTCCTTGGGCGAAATGTTTTACAGCTTTATTATATAGGCAAATTGCCACATTTTTAGGGTCTTTACATCCTTTATAGTATAAATATGAGCTGGATAAAAGAACAACTCCTCCCACAAAGGGACTACTAATAATAGCAACAGCACCAATAACAATTCCTGCTAACCATGAATTAGGTTCAAATACCTGCTCTTCTGGACTATATGTATTTTGGGCTAAACTATCATCATCTTCAATTGTTTTATTCCAGTTAATTTGTAAACCTTCTTTTTTAATTTTAAAGTTTATATTACCTAAAGATATTTCTTTATTTAAAATATATTCCACGAGAAACACCTTCCTTTAATAGATTTACATTTATAACTTTCTATACGATATATTCATTTAAGTGTCATCATAAAAGTATTTTATCTAACTAGAGGTTAATAATTTAACAATAATATATAATATAAGTTTTCCTTATTTATCTTAAGTATATGCAAACAAATGAAAAAAGTCCACCATAAAATAAGTAAATATTATAAATCTTAATCCAAATAAAAAAACTACAAGAAATAGTTAAATGTCCTTACTAAACAGGGCATTTATCTAAATCCTTGTAGTATTATACTTAGCAATAATTTATTTTTTACGCCTTTTTTCTTTTGGGAATTAAATGAATTGCTTGATCGTCAATGCCTAAAATAGCTTCTTCTAAGCTTTCTGCTAAGGTAGGATGAGCAAAAATTAAATTACTGAAATCCTTAGCTTTCATTTTCTGATCTATAGCTAAAACTCCCTGCCCAATTAAATCAGAAGCATGTGCTCCCATGATATGCACACCGATTATGTGGTTTTGTTCATCACAAATTACTTTCACTAATCCTTCAGGTTCCTCTAAGGTCATAGCTTTACCATTAGCTCCAACTAAAAACCGACTAGTTTTATATCCTATGCCAGATTCTTTAGCCTTTTCTTCTGTCATTCCTACGGTTGCTATTTCTGGAAAAATAAAGACACAACTTGGAATTGGAGATTGCTGTATTGGTTTTTTCTCAATAATATACCGAGATACTTGTATTCCTTGGTGGGAAGCTACATGAGCTAACATGATTTTTGCATTTACATCACCAATAGCAAAAATACCTGGAATATTTGTTTCATAATTTTCATTAACCTTAATAGCCCCTTTTTCTAGCTCTATCCCTGCCTTTTCAAAATCAAGTCCAGCTAAATTAGCCTTTCTCCCCACAGCAATTAAAACCTTTTGAGACTTTAGCTCATGTTTGCCCTTTTTACCTTCTACTAATACACAAAGCTCTGCATCTTGCTCTTTTATTTCTTGTACTTTAGTCGAAGTATAAATTTCGATTCCTTGTTTTTTTAGTAAAGGAACTAATCTTTTAATAATATCTTTATCTAGATTAGCTAAAATATCAGGTAAAAATTCAATGACTTTTACTTTTGTGCCTAAGGCGTTAAAAATAGAAGCAAATTCCATCCCAATGATGCCACCACCAATTATCACTAGGCTTTCAGGTATTTCTGTCGTTTCTAATAAATCTTTAGAGGTTAATACTCCTGGTAGATCTACTCCCTCTATGGGAGGTCTAGTAGCCACAGAACCTGTGGCAATTATAATTTTAGGAGCCTGATAGATATTAGCTTGACCGCCTTCAGAAGATACCTGAACGGTATTTTTATCCAGAAAACTTGCTGTTCCTTTAATCATCTCTATTTTATTAGCTTTTAATAAAGATTCTATACCACTAACTAATTTAGATATAATTCCATTTTTACGTTCTTGTACTTTTGAAAAATCCAGTTTAAACTCTGAAAATGTTATGCCAAAGGTATCAGCACTAGAAAATGTACGCATAACCTCAGCATTTTTATATAAAGCCTTGGTAGGAATACAGCCCCAATTTAAGCAGGTTCCACCAAGGTTTTCTCTTTCGATAACTCCTACCTTTGCCCCTAACTGAGCTGCTTTAATAGCAGCTGTATACCCTCCAGGACCACCACCAATAATTAAGATATCATAGTCCATATATATTACCTGCCTTATAATTTTTCAACTTCATATTTTAAAACAAGTTCCCTGGCTGCCTTAACTTCATCTATGCGTCTAACAGGAGTATAGTGGGGAGCATTTTTTAGCAGTTCTGGATTTTCTTTAGCTTCCTTAGCTATTTTTATCATTACCTCAATAAAGCTGTCTATTGTTTCTTTACTTTCTGTTTCGGTAGGCTCAATCATTAAAGCCTCGGGCACGATTAATGGAAAGTAGACAGTTGGAGGATGATATCCGTAATCTAATAAGCGTTTAGCGACATCTAAAGTTTTAATCTCATTTTCATTTTTCTTTAATCCTGAAAAAACTACTTCATGCTTAGTTACGGTTTCCATCGGTAATTTATAATAGTCTTTTAACTTTTCTTTAATATAATTAGTATTTAATACAGCTACTTCACTTGCCTTTTTTAAACCTTCGCCGCCCATAGTTTTAATATAGGTATAAGCTTTTACTAAGACCCCAAAATTACCATAAAAATTCTTTACCTTACCAATAGAATTAGCCCTCTCGTAATCAAAAGCATAATTATCGTCATCCTTTATAATTACGGGTACAGGTAAAAAAGGTAATAATTCTTTTTTTACACCCACAGGGCCACTTCCAGGGCCCCCGCCTCCATGAGGGGTAGAAAAGGTTTTATGTAAATTAAAATGTATAACATCAAATCCCATATCCCCAGGCCTTGTGATGCCCATAATTGCATTCATATTTGCTCCATCATAATATAAAAGTCCACCTGCATCATGAACTAACTGGGAAACTTCCATTATACTTGTTTCAAAAAGTCCAAGTGTATTAGGATTTGTTAACATGAGTCCTGCTATATCATCACTTAAAACTTCTTTTAAAGCATCTACATCTACTACTCCCTGGTCATTAGATTTAATTTCAATAATATCAAAACCAGCCACTTGAGCACTTGCAGGATTAGTCCCATGGGCAGAGTCTGGAACAATTATTTTATTACGTTTATAGTCGCCCCTACTTTCATGATATGCCTTTATTAACATTAAGCCTGTTAACTCACCATGAGCCCCTGCAGCAGGTTGTAGAGTAAATCCGTCCATTCCCGCTACCTCAGAAAGCATCTTTTCTAATTCATACATTAATTTTAAGGCACCTTGAGCAGTTTCTACGGGCTGATAAGGGTGAAGCTCTGTAAATCCATCTAAACCTGCCATATCTTCATTAATTTTAGGATTATATTTCATCGTGCATGATCCTAAAGGATAAAAGCCCGTATCTACTCCATAGTTTTTATTGGATAAAAGCGTATAATGTCGGACTACATCACCTTCACTTACTTCCGGTAAATTAACCTCTTCTGCTCTTAATAAATCTAAAGATAAAAATTCACTAAGATTTTGTTCTGGAACATCAAGAGGTGGTAATTTGTAAGCCTTGCGTCCTTCTTTGGAAATTTCAAAAATTAATTTATCATAACTACTCATGAAATCACCTCCAAAGCACTTACTAAAGTATCTATTTCTTCTTTCGTTCTTTTTTCCGTGACACAATACAATACATCATTAGCATACTTACTAGATGAATTTTGTAATGGATAGCCACCTAAGATATTTTTTTCTAAAAGACTACTATTTATTTTATCCACATTTAAATCACTATTAATCGCAAATTCATAAAAGAAAGGTTGATCTTTAAAAGTTGGCTTAAATTTATCTAATTTACTAATTTCATCATATGCATAATGTGCTTTTTGCACGGATTGATAGGCTACTTCTTTAATTCCCTTTTTACCCATAGTTACTAAATATACAGAAGCAATTAAAGCATTTAAAGCCTGGTTTGAACAAATATTTGAAGTAGCTTTAAAACGTCTTATATGTTGCTCTCTCGCCTGAAGGGTAAGGACAAAAGCACGTTTATTATCAGTATCGATTGACTGTCCTACTATTCTTCCTGGGATTTTGCGCATTAGTTTTTTAGTAGTTGCTAAAAATCCTAAATAAGGACCCCCAAAGTTAAGAGGATTTCCTAGAGATTGTCCTTCACCTACTACAATATCTACCCCTAATTCACCGGGAGATTTTAATAAAGCTAAACTAATAGGATCAGTACTTAAGATAAATAAAGATTTATGTGCTTTAATTTTAGCTATAATATCTTGATGATTTTCTACTATCCCAAAAAAATTAGGGTTTTGTAATATAACGGCTGCTGTATCTTTATCTAAATTATTTTCTATTTCCTCTAAATCTGTACTTCCATTTTTACACTCTAACTCTACCATTTCGATATCTTTAAATCGTAAATATGTTTTTAAAACTTTTCTAGTTTCAGGGTGAACCGTTTCAGAAACCAAGACCTTATTTCTTTTTGTTACACTACTAGCCATAAAAGCTGCCTCTACGCAAGCAGTCGCTCCATCATAAAGAGAAGCATTAGCCACATCCATACCCGTTAATTCACACATCATGCTTTGATATTCAAAAATCACTTGTAAAGTTCCCTGGCTTATTTCAGGTTGATAAGGTGTATAAGCAGTATAAAATTCTGAACGAGAAGCCAGATGTTTAACCACAGATGGAATGTAACGATCATAAGCTCCTGCACCTAGAAAGTTTGTAAGTTCAGTAAGATTTCTATTTTTCCTGGCTAAATCTGTGATATATCTTGTTACTTCTAATTCAGACTTAGCCTTTTCTAAATTAAGTTTTTCTATCTTTATATTTTCCGGGATATCACTAAATAGATCTTCGATATTCTTTACTTTCATCTCACTTAACATTTCTTCTATATCTTTTGGAGTGTTTGGAATATATGGATACATTATTATTCCTCCTCGCTTAAAAACTCTTTATACTCCTTAGGACTTAATAAATCTTCTAATTCACCTTTATCTTTTAATTCTACTTTAATAAACCAGTGCTCATAAGGATCTTGATTTATTAAAGCTGGATTATCGACAATTTCGTCGTTAACTTCAATTACCTTACCACTCACTGGTATATATACATCAGAAGCTGCTTTAACTGATTCAACAACACCTAAAATTTCATCTTGATCAAATTCATCATCCACTTCAGGAAGTTCTACAAAAACAATATCTCCTAGAGAATGCTGGGCAAAATCACTTATTCCAATTACGGCTTCATTTCCCTCTACTCTAACCCATTCATGTTCCTTCGAATAAACTAAGTCCTTTTCAATTTTCATAATTACATCCCTCCACTATTTAGATTTATTTTGGTAAAATCTTTTACCAATTACTTGTGCTGTATATCTTTTTTTCCTAACCAGAACTTCAATTTCAGTATTTAATTCTGTATAAGCCATATCTAACAGGGCTAAACCAATGTTTTTTTGTAAGGTGGGTGAAAAATAACCCGTCGTTACATAACCTATTTTTTTGTCACCGCTATATACTTCATAACCTTGGCGTGGTATTGCCTTTTCTAACATTTCAAAACCTACGATTTTTCTAGTTAATCCTGTTTCTTTTTGTTTTACTAAAGCATCTTTTCCAATAAAATTATCTTTATCTAGTTTGACGAAAAACCCTAAGCCTGCTTCTAAAGGGGTTACTTCTTCTGTTAGTTCATTACCATATAAGGGTAATCCTGCTTCAAAACGCAGGGTATCTCTACAGCCTAATCCTGCTGGTTTTAACTCCGGTGTCTTCGCTAAAATTTCTTCCCAAAACTTTGGCGCATCATTTACCGGTAGATAAATTTCAAAACCATCTTCACCCGTATAGCCAGTGCGTGAAAGTAAACAATTTACACCTAAAACATTTACCTCAGGTGCAAAAGTAAATGCTTTTATAGTTTTTAAAGGATAACTAGTAAAGTCTTGTAATATTTCTTCAGCCTTAGGTCCTTGTAGGGCTAATAAAGCTAATTCATCAGAAATATTATTTACTTCTACTGTAAAATCAGCCTTGTGACTTAATATCCACTCATAATCTTTAAGAACATTACCTGCATTAACGACTAATAAATAATGCTCCTTATTAAATTTATAAACAATTAGATCATCAATAATGCCACCCCTAGAATTACACATAAAAGTATATAACACCTGATTATCATGTAATTTAGTAAGATCATTAGTAATTAAGTTTTGGAGATAAAAAAAGGCATCCTTACCCTTTACTTCGATTTCTCCCATGTGAGAAACATCAAATAAACCAGCATTATTTCTGACAGCTTCATGCTCAGCTATTAAACCTTCAAATTGTACGGGGAGAGCCCAGCCATGAAAATCAATTATTTTGCCTCCATAATTTTTATATAAATCATGAATTGGAGTTTTTAATAATTCATTCATTACTTTTCTCCTTTCATTTGATATTATTAATATGGTACTATACATATTATAGGAGATGTGATGAGATTGTTATACATTATAAATAAAAATACTAATCCTTATTATAATTTAGCTTGTGAAGAATATTTATTAAAAAACTTTAACGAACCTATTTTTATGCTTTGGCAAAATGAGCCTTGCGTGGTAGTTGGAAAAAACCAAAATACTATTTCTGAACTTAATCTAGACTATATTAATGAACATGCTATACCTGTTGTGCGCCGCTTAACAGGGGGTGGAGCTGTCTTTCATGATTTAGGAAATATAAACTTCACATTCATTATTGATAATGATCACAAAAGCTTTAGTAATTTTAAAAAATTCACTGAGCCTATTATTGAAGTTTTGCAAGATTTAGGTATAGATGCTCAGTTTTCTGGCCGTAATGATTTAACGATAGAAGGGAAAAAGTTTTCAGGTAATGCTCAGTTCCAAGATAAATTTAAAGTAATGCATCATGGTACACTTCTCTTTAACTCAAAGGTTCAAGATATCGTAAAGGCTTTAAAACCTAAAACTGAAAAATATGTTAATACAGGAGTTAAATCTGTGCAAAGTAGAGTCACTACGATTAGTGAGTATTTACAGGAAAGTTTAAGTATTGATGATTTTCAAGATTTAGTTTTACAAAAAGTACTTAGTACTAGTAATAATACGAGGACTTATCAGTTTTCCCTGCAAGAAATAGAAAATATAAAAAAATTAGTTCAAGAAAAATATAATACTTGGGATTGGAATTTTGGTGCATCACCTAAATATAATTTCACCAACACCTTGAAATATGCGGGTGGATTAATTGAAGTCTATCTGCAAGTAGAAAAAGGGATAATTAAAAATATTAAGTTTTATGGTGATTTCTTTGGTGTAAAAGATATCGGTGAACTTGAAAATGCTTTTTTAAATCAAAAGCATGAGACGCATACACTGGAAAGGGTTATAGATAATTATCATATTACTGAATTCTTTTTAAACTTAGAAAAAGATAAATTGCTTACTTTATTATTTAAATAAAAACCCTACGAATAGGGTTTTTAATTTCCATAACCACCATTAAAGTAGTTAGGTTCTGTTACTACAATAAAGGAGTTTGGCTTTAATTCTTTAATTTTACTTTCTAAATCATAATAACGTTTTTTCTTAACTAATAGATAGAGCATTTCTTTATTACCTTTTAATCCTTGAACTTTCCAATTAGTGATTGCATAATTACTTTTTCTTAAGCCTTCAATCAAATCTTCTAATTCACCATCCGCAATTATCTGTACGACTAAATGACCCATGTTTAATTTTTTCTCTACAATTGAGCCCGTTAATACACCACACGCATATCCACCTGAAGCTATTATAATTGCAACTATATTACTACCAGAACCCGATATAGCATAGGCGAATGTGCTCATATAAATAAAGTTTTCCGCAGCTGCCAATATCGAGGCTATCCCTTTTTTTCCTCTAATAATAAGGATTACCCTAATGGTGTTTAACGATACAAATACAGCCATAGCTAAAAATATGATTAAATATTCTTGCATTTTAATCCCTTTACCCCCAATTCAAAACATTAAAACTATTTATTATAAATATCTCTGTGCAAGTTCATTATAAGTTATTTACTATAAACTTCAAGGAAAGAATTTTGTAAAATAAAAAACACCTACCTTTAAATTTTCTTTTCTGAGGTGACCCCTAAAAGTTAGACTTTATTAGCGAGACAGTTTCGGCTGCCTCGCTATTTTTATGCAGCCTGAAGACTAAGTCTGTATTGCACTGGACTTAGCCATCCAAGTTTCTCTTTAATTCTCTTTTCGTTATAGTAATTTATGTATCGTTCAATTTCCGACTTCAATTCCTCATAGCTGTAATAGACGACACCATAGTAAATCTCTTGTTTAAGCAGTCCAAAGAAGTTCTCCATAACGGAATTATCATAGCAGTTACCTTTTCTAGACATACTTTGAAAAATACGTTCTTCCTTAAGCCGGTTAGAGTATGCTCTCATCTGGTAAGCCCATCCTTGATCTGAATGGAATGTTCGGCGATAAGGACAATCTGAGGTTATTTTAATGGCCTTATCTAGTGCATCCATTACGCTCTTGGCCGTAGGACGCTTAGCAATACCATAACTAATAATTTCACCATTACACATATCCATAAA
>NZ_FWWT01000008.1 GCF_900176035.1 Desulfonispora thiosulfatigenes DSM 11270
AAATAAGCATTCTCGATTTTAGTTTTAAGAGTTCAGCTTCAAGCTGTTTAACATGCTCAGTGCTTGTATCAACAGGAGCTGAATCATCTTGGCGTTGTATATTAACAGCCTTACCTGATGAATTCATTTTAGCCCTTCTCCCACGTTTCTTATCTCTTAAGGCATCAGGACCAGCCGCTCTATAATCATTTACCCACCTAGCGATAAGAGCATTATTATTAATCCCTATCGAAAGAGCCAGTTCCTGATAAGATACCTCACTTGTTAAATAAGACTCTACCACACCAAGCTTAAATTCAAAAGAATAAGCTTCGTTCTTTCTTGAACGTTTTAATCCATCATCACCAAGTTCTTCGTAGTAATGTACCCAATTGAGAACTTGTCTTCTGTTTTTTACTCCATATTTTTCTGCTAAAAAAGTATAACCTCCTTCGCCACGTAAATATGCATCTACAACTTTCTTTTTAAACTCATAACTGTATGCAGCCATAAAAATACCGACCTCCAATTGTTAGATTTTTGGTCTAACTTTTGGGGGTCGGTACATTCATAAAGTAGATGTTTTTATATTGTGTTTTATATTGTGTTTTATATTTCGTTTTATATTTCGTTTTATATTTCGTTTTATATTTCGTTTTATATTTCGTTTTATATTTCGTTTTATATTTTAATATTATTGATCCTTTGGTTCTAAAAACCTTTAAACTAAGGGCTCGTAAGTAGTATAGCCACCACTTAAGTTTTTGCTACTATAGCCATTTTGTACTAATATTCGATGTGCTAAATAACCTCTTAAACCAATTGCACAATAAATAATAATCTCTTTATCCTTTGGTATTTCTTCTATTCTTTCTCTTAATTCATCTATTGGAATATTAAGAGCACCTTTAATCATACCTTCTTTGGTTTCTTCCTTAGTTCTTACATCTAAAATAAAACTGTCATTAGATAAATCTTGAAACTCATCCCAGTGAATTACTTTTGAAGAATTATTTAAAATATTACTTGCTACATATCCCGCCATATTTACAGGGTCCTTTGCTGATGAATAAGGTGGTGCATAGGAAAGTTCTAATTCCTGTAAATCTAAAACTGTCATTTTAGCTCTAATTGCAGTTGCTAATACGTCTATTCTTTTTTCTACGCCTATAAATCCTACCGCTTGTGCTCCAAGTATCGTTCCATTTTCAGGCGAAAATAATAGTTTAATAGCCATTGGCATAGCACCTGGATAATATCCAGCATGAGAGATAGAATGAGTATAAGATTTTAAATAAGGGATATTAAATCTTTTTAAAATCTTTTCATTATTTCCAGTGGAGGCAGTAGTCATATCAAAAAGTTTTAAAACTGATGTTCCTTGAGTTCCTTTGTATTCATCTTTGATTCCTAGAATATTATTTGCTGCAATTCTGCCTTGCTTGTTAGCAGGACCTGCTAAAGGAATTAAGGTTTGATTTCCATTAATAAAATCTTTAACTTCAATTACATCTCCCACGGCATATATATCTGGATCTGATGTTTGGAGGTTTTTATTAACCTTGATTCCACCTCGCTCACCAATAGTAAGATCAGCCTTTTTAGCTAAATCTATCTCTGGACGCACCCCTATGCCTAAAACGATCATATTTGTTTCAATGCTTGTACCACTATTTAATTCTACAATAGAAGCATCTTCCTTATGTTGAATCTCCTTTAAGCCATCTCCTAATTGCAGTTTAATCCCTTTTTCTCTTAAATAATCTTGTAATAATACAGCCATTTCATAATCTAAAGGAGCTAAAATTTGATTAGCTAATTCAACGATAGTAACATTGACCCCTCTTTCATGAAGATTTTCAGCTATTTCAAGGCCTATAAATCCTCCCCCAACTACAACAGCATGCTTAGGTTTACTATTATCTACTAATTCCTTTATTCTAAAAGTATCGTCTAAATTTCGTAGTGTAAATACATTTTTAGCCTTAATCCCTGCAATATCAGGTTTAAAAGGAGCAGCCCCAGGAGATAAAATCAATTTATCATAGCTTTCGGTATATTTTTTATTTTTCTTTAAATCCATTACTTCTACCTGTTTATTTTTAGGGTCAATATTTATGACTTCATTATTTACCCTTACATCGACTCTAAAACGTTGCTCCATACCTTCAGCTGTTTGAACCAGGAGGTTTTCTCTGTGTTTAATAACTTCTCCAATATGATAAGGTAAGCCACAGTTAGCAAATGATATATTTGGTCCGCGTTCAAATAAGATTATTTCAATATTTTCGTCAATTCTTCTAAGCCTAGCAGCTGCACTAGCACCTCCAGCAACTCCACCGATAATTAGTACCTTCAAATATATCCTCTCCTTTAACTATTCTTGTAAGTAAATATATAAATCTTTCTCATTTAATTCAGGGTAATGTCGTAATATATTTTTAAACAAAATATGTGTATCAATAATATTGTACCTATATTTTGTTTGAATATCCGTAAGATAGTTAATCAGTTTAGTTTTTCCTTCAATATTTCTTATATTATCCCAAAATAAGATTGATTTATGATAAATAGCATCTGTGTACATTTCCTTATCAGAATAGTTTAATATAGAATCTAAACTAGAATAAGTTATATTTTTTTTAATAATTCTCTTAATTTCTTTATCATAATAATAATGACCATATTTATTTTCTAAATATAATAAAGAAGAATAAGTAGCTAAGCTTTCATCTATCCACGGTTCGTTAGCTTGATCTGAACAAACTAAACTATACCAATACTGATGGGCAACTTCATGAGCAATTGTTTTTTCTCCTAACTGATCATGAATTGTACTTAAAAATAGCATTCCTGAAAACTCCATGCCATAAAGATTATCTAAGGGCACATCCACTAAAACTAATTGTTCATAAGGATATTTCCCATAAATACTATTATAATATTCTAGACTCGCACTGGCATGAGGTAAAGCATTCCTATTTTTATTTAAATAGCAATAGACTACTTGAGTACCCTGCACATTTTTTTGTTTCTTTTTAAATCCTGTACCATAAACTATAGTGAAATCTCGAACTGGTAATTTACTATCAAAAGTAATAGTTTTTGTCTCTTTTATTACATTTTCAGAAATACTGTAAGGTGTTATTATATCAAAATCTGTAGGAGCAGTAATGGTTCCGAAAAAGTTAGCCGCTGGATAAAAATAAGGTTCTCCAAAATCGCTCTTAATAAAGCTAAGCCACTCTTTTTTCTTTTCATCAAAGGGAGGTATAGCAGGATACCAATTAGATAGCATATTTACACCTTGATGACTTCCCATCATTTTAGCTTGGTCTGGAAGAAAAGTAGTAAACTTTACATAAATATTTACTTTTTCTTTAGGGAATAAACCTTTGTCAAAATATATATTAATTTCATTGTTATTTTCTTCGTATTTAGATTTCTTATCTGTATTTATATTTAAAATATTTATATATTTGTCTTCATATAATATATTAGCAGGTAAAATTAACCTTAAATCAGATTGTAAAAAGTCATAATTATTTTTATACTTTATCATCATTTCAGTTACTATCATTTTATCTTTATATATTTTAGATTTAAGTTTATATTGAGGAACATTCTCATTATCCTGCTTATTATAAAGACTATAAATATAGCCCTGCTTAGGATAAGATTCACTATTTACCTTTTCCTTAAAGTTACTATGCATATTTAAGATAAAAAAAGCAACCAATGTATAAACCAAAACCAGTATTGTCTTTTTTAGCATATTGTTCATCCCATTAAAATCAATTTAGGCAGCCCTTAGGCTGCCTATTTAAAATTAATTTAACCTGCCTAAGTTCTTTATTCTATTCTCAGCAGATAAAATGTTTGTTATTTTCACGCCATAATTTTCATTAACTACAACTACTTCACCTTGAGCTATTAAAGTTCCATTTACTAAAATGTCTACAGGTTCATTAGCATATTTTTCTAATTCCACAATAGATCCTGGATTTAAAGCTAAGATTTCATTAATTGGTCTTTTCGTTCTTCCTAAAATAACTGAAATCTTAAGTGGTACATCTAAAATTAAATCAAGGTTTTTCTGATTTATATTTGGATTACTAGTATTAATTGTTTCAAATTGGGGAGCACTTATTTTAACCTCTTTTACATCTTGTTTTTGTTGTGGTTCTGCTTGTGTTTTTGTTTGACTAACAGTATTACTTTCAGTTTTAGTTTCGGGTTTATTTTCAGGTTCTGACGCAGTTTGACCTGTGGTAACCTCAACTAATAAAGCTACTTCTTGCTTGGCTACATCTAAGGGCATTACTTGAAAAATTTCACTATCTAGTAAATTATCGATTTGGATATTAAAAGCAGTTACTACTACTTCTTTATCACTACTCCAGTTATATTTGAAATCTTCCATATTTACATCTACAGAAGTAACTTTAGGAGGAGAAATATTTACTTTTTTATTAAATATCTCTGACATAGCAGTAGCTGATGAACCAACCATTTGATTCATAGCCTCAGAGATTGCGCTTATTCTAATTTCATCTAATTCTAAATCAGGATTATCTCCAGCTCCGCCCATCATAATATCGCTAATTATAGCTACATCTGAGCGCTTTAAAACTAATAAATTTGTTCCTTCTAAACCGGAAATATAATTTACTTCTAATAATATATAAGGAACTTCTAAATTTGAGATTAAATTTTCTGGCTTTACTACAAAAACTTTTGGTGTATTAATCATCACTTTATGAGATAAAAGATCGGACAAAGCAGTAGAAGCTGAACCAGCTGCTATATTACCTATTTCCCCTAAAGCATCCTCTTCAAATTCATTTAATAATCCTTCTTCAACCTGTATACCCATTGGTTTAGATGGGTCATCGACTTTTATTTCTTCTTTAGGATCTGCAGTCTGTGCATTTAACATAGCATCTATATCTTCTTGAGATAATTCTTTATTTTCATTTATAGGTTCTTCTTTAGGTTCTTCAGCCTGTGCATTTAACATAGCATCTATATCTTCCTGAGATAGTTCTTTATTTTCAATTATTTCTTCTTTAGGTTCATCATCATTTTTGGGATTTAACAAAGCATCTATTTCTTCCTGAGATAAGAAGGAATTATCCATATTACATCTCCTCCTGTACTTTTTCCGTAACTTGTATCGCTAATTTATCACCTAATAATCCAGGTTGGCCTTTATATTTTAAAATTCCTTCTACTAATATATGCATATCTCCATGAACTTTGTTATCTAACGGTATTACATCTCCAATACTAAGCTGTAAAAAGTCACGAATAGATATATTTGTTTCACCACAAAGTGCAGTTAAGTCTAAAGGAGCATTTAGAATACGATGAGCTATTTCATCTTTACTCTTGCTTTCAGCATTCTTTTTCGAATCTTGGCTAGAAAACCAAAATTGAGCACTTAAATTTGCAATAACATCTTCTAAAGTTAAAAAAGGAAAACATAAATTTATAATTCCATGTTCTCCCCTAATTTCTGTAACAAATGTAATAAGAGCTACAATTTCATTAGGAGAAATAATTTGATTTAATTGGGGATTTGTTTCCATAGAATCTATTTGAGAGGTAAACTGAAAGACATCTCCCCATGCAGTTGTTAAATTATCTAAAATCTTTTGATTTAACTTTTTTAATACGCTAAGCTCAATATCGGTTAACTCTCTTGATTCACCAAATTTTTTACCCTGTCCACCAAATAAGGAATCTATTATTGGAAAGGTAAAATTGGAATTGCATTCAAAAATAGCATTTCCATTTAAAGGTGACAAGTTAAAGTTTGTTAATAAAGTCGGACTTGGGATTGATACTAAAAATTCTTCATACGTTATTTGGTCTACAGAAGCTATATTTATAGTTACATTAGTTCTTAAATATCCCGATAAAAAATTGGATACTATTCTAGCAAAGTTTTCATGAATCATTCGCAAAGTACGCATATGATCATTGGTAAACTTATTAGGTCTCCGAAAATCATATGCTTTTACTTCTAACTTTTCCTCATTTACTTCTGTTGCGTTTAACTCACCACTATCTATTGCTCCTAAAAGAAGATCTATTTCATCTTGCGAAAGAACCGTTGACATAAACTTTTCAGTCCTTTCTAATTACTTTAATAATTTTTCCACGGCTTGAACCACTCGATCTTGTTGAAATGGTTTAACAATAAAGTCTTTTGCCCCCGCTTGGATAGCTTCCATTACCATCATTTGCTGACCCATTGCACTACACATAATTACTTTTGCATTTGGATCAATTTGCTTTATTTCTTTTACAGCTTCAATTCCATCCTTTTCAGGCATTGTAATATCCATTGTAACAAGATCTGGCTTTAACTCTTGGTATAATTCTACGGCTTTGACACCATTTTCTGCTTCTCCAACTACCTCAAAACCACCTTTAGTTAGCATGTCTTTAATCATCATTCTCATAAAAGCTGCATCATCAACAATTAGTATTCTCTTTGCCATATCCAGACCTCCTATAATTCTATTCCAACAGAATTAAATATTTTTTCTAAAGATCCTACATGAGGTAACATGAAAAAGTATCCATCAAAAGCTATACTTTCATCAAAAAATCTAGTTTCTATAATTAATAATCTATCATCAAAATAACCGGTTTCAAGCATAGCAGCACTAATTACGGCTCCTAACATATCATGGGCAAGTGCTGGTACTGACGGTTTCATATTTAAATTAGTCATCATACTCATAGAACTTAAAATTGATCCTGTTAAAATATTTCCTATTTCTGAAAGAGCAGACTGCGCCGTTTCATCTATAGAAGTATAACTTCCTTCGGGTAATCCCATTAATTTATCTACAAGCGTTAAAGCGCTATTTTCTTTGATAACAAAAAATACATTGGAAGGAGAATCCCCTAAAACCTCAAGATTAATACATATTACTACTTCTTCTTCATCACCAATTAATTTAATTAATGATTGCATATCAATAATCGCAGCAGTAGGTACATCCATATCAATTTTTTTGCCAGTCATTACTGCTAATGAAGTAGCTGCATTTCCTGCTCCGATATTACCAATTTCTTTTAACACATCAAGATGAATAGCCTGTAAGTTATCCCAATTTATCATTTTCAGATTCTCCTTTATTGTTAGTTTTTTTGATAGAACCAGGGAGAAACTTTATTAAATCCAAGTTCCTTATGATCTAAAACACTTTCTGTAGCTCCAATAAATAGTATCCCATCAGGAGCAAGTGACTTTCTAAAGTTTTCATATAATTGATTTTGTATTTCCTTTGTAAAATAAATTGTAACATTGCGACAAATTATTAAATCATAATTAGTTTGATAACTATCTTTTATTAAATCATGCTTTTTAAATTTAACCTTATTTTTTATGTCTTGGCTCAAACAAAAGGTATCTCCATCTTTCGTAAAATACTTTGCTAATCTATCAGGACTAACATTTTTTAAAAGATCCGCCTTATAACAGCCTTTTCGTGCGTCTTGTAATATTTTATCATCTATATCAGTTGCATCGATAGTATGGATCTGCCGTGGAGTTAATTGATCCAAAATCATGGCTACAGAATATGGTTCTGCACCATTTGAGCAAGCAGCACTCCAAATTTTTAACTTTCCCTTTTTTCTAATAATTTCGTTAAGATAGTTTTTTCTAAAGTGTCAAAAATAGCTTTATTTCGGAAAAATTCTGACACATTTATGGTTAATTTATCAATAAAAAGTTGCTTTTGAATTATATCCTTTGTCAAAGCAATATAATAATCATCATAATCTTTAAACCCTTGATAGGCTAATAAATGATCTATTCTTCTTTTTAACTGTTTTTCCTTATAACCTTCTAAATTTATATTAATCAGTGAAGAAGCTTTTTTTCTAAACTCTTCAAAATCCAATTAACTCTCCTCCTAATTTAAATCTCCACCGGAGATTTTCCTACTGTACGCACATATATCTTTTTTTCTAAACAATCTAATATCATGGTTCTTCCTACAGATCCACCAGTGTCTTCACCTGTAATTCTAATTCCCAATTCTTTTAAAACTTCTGTACATTTTTTTATATTTCTATCTCCTATTTGTAATAGAGATGTTTTTGCCGAAGTTTTAAACATTTGAGCTCCACCAGCCATTTTTGCATACAGATTGTGTTTGCTTGTTCCTTTTTTTAGTAACTCATTTAGTAGTAAAGGAATCCCCATATCTGCAAACTTATAAGGATTTGGAACCTTTGTAAATTGGGTGCTATCAGGTAACATTACATGAATCATGCCACCTATTCCATTAATACGATCTAATAAAACAACACCAACACATGAACCTAATCCTAAAGTAAGTAATTTATCCGGGGGGGTACAAACTTTATGTTCAGCTATACCTATTTTATGTTCCTTTACTCCTCCTCCATTATTCATTAATACTCCTCCAATTATCGATTCTATTAGCCTCTAATACTACCAATCTCACTAGCACTTTTTTCTAAAATCCTATCTTGAACACTTAGTACCTTACTATTAAATGATAAAAACCTTGAATAGGTTAACATTTCGCCCATATTTTTTACTAAATCTACATTAGAAGATTCCAAAAAGCCCTGCATTACAGTACTATTATCAGACCAGTTTGCGCCTTCTTCATCATTTGTAATATACAGATTTTCTCCTACTTTTCGCAAATCATCTAAATTTTCAAAGTTGGTTAACGCAAATTCTTGATCTGGTTTTCCATCTTCAACCATTATTGATCCTTGTTCACCTTGTACTTTAAAACCATGATTATCAACTAAATAGCCTTCTGCATCCTTTTGAAAAGCACCATTTCTTGTATATTGATAACTACCATCTGGCAATTCTAAAGTAAAAAAGGCATCTCCCTTTATTGCATAATCAAATTCTCTATTTGTTTCCTGTATACTGCCCATTGTATAGTCAGTTTTTATTTCATCTAATTTCACCCCATGAGAGGTGCTTCCAATGATTTTTTGCCCATTTTTAGATACAAGGGCTTCTTTAAAAGTGCTAGCTGCTATATCTTGTTGTTTATAGCCAGAAGTATTAACATTAGCTAAGTTACCACCTATTGTATTTAATGCTTTTTGGTTATAATTTAGTCCTGTATTAGCTATATATAAACCTTTTATCACCTGTATCCACTCCTAGTTAAAAAGTTTGTCTACTTTTATCTCTCCGGGATAAATCATACCTTGATCTCGTGCTAATTTTTCTATTTCTACTTTATCTAGGCTTTGATAGTTTGAAAGAGTAAGGATCATTCCCGCTAAAAAAAATCCTAAACCAATTCCAAAAATTATCTGACTATACTTTTTTACCATGCTTTTTATTTTTTCAAGTTTAGTCTTAATTCGATCTCACCCTTTCCTTTTTTATACTTACTAGCTAACTCATTTACTGTCAAACCTTGTTTATAATCTTTAAATATTTCTTCATTTATATCTTTACTTAATTCCGTATTTACTAAATCTTCAAAATTCAACTCTTGCGACAACATTTTCTTATTTCCGTTAATATTATCCTCTTTCCCCATTTTATCCTGCAGATAATCTATTTTATCATTTAAACTGTCTAATTTCTCGTTAATTGTTTTTTTACTTGTTATATTTATATTACTTGGGATAAATATAGAACGATATGTGAAGCCCATTAAAATAATACCTATAATGATTAAGAAAATATTCATCTATCTTCCTCCAGCTTTTTGCGCAGGGAAATAAGTGCCTTTGATTTTATCTGCGATACTCTGGATACCCCTACTTCTAATACTTCTGCTATTTCTTTCATAGATAACTCTTCATAAAAGTAAAGAGTTAGGACTAATCTTTCGTTTTCTTTAAGCTCTGAGATAGCTTTTGCTAAACTTTTCGTTTGTTCTTCCCTGACAAAATTCTCTTCTGGAGATCCTAATTGAGTGTCTTTTATACCTAAGGTTTCTTCGATAGAGACATGAGCAAAATAATTTAAGGACTCTAAGGCTTCGCTAACTTCTTGCTCAGATATTCCAATCTCTTTTGCCACGGCTGAGTACGAAACTTCTGTATCTATATTTCCAGCTAATTTTTCCATAGTTTCTGTGATTCTTTTTATCATTTCCCATTTAGTACGGGATACAGGAGCTGCTTTTCTTATTGCATCTATAATTGCACCCCTGATTCTAATTGATGCATAGGTAGCAAACTTTACTTCTTTTTCAGGTTTATATCTTTTTATCGCATCCATTAATCCTAATATACCATAGCTTATCATATCTTCTTTATCCCAGTGACTAGGTAATTTTAAATCAATTCGATTTACTATGATATTCACAAGTGATAGATAATCTTCAGGGTTAATGGGCATTTCTTTTTTCACCAGAAATCACTCCATAAAAAGATGCATTTTTTTTCTCATTACAGAAAAAATATATTTAATTATACAGTCCCTTTGTCTTTCGGTTATCTCTTCTAAAGCTACTCCTACACGCCACTTATATTTAGTTTCAGTAGTAGTATCTTCTATGCTTCTTACCACTTTACCTAAAACCTTTATTTCAATTTCAGTATCATCAACAAAGATAGGGAAACACACTACCATCAACGTGTCTTCAGCTAAACCTTTGTCTAGGGCTAATTGCATCCCTCCACCACTTAAATCGCTCGTTCTAGCCTTATTAGTTGGGTTTACTGCAGTCCAGGTTCTACGTTGACTATTTTTTATAATCTCATAATTTATATCTAAAGAAACATCTATCCGAAAAAAGTTTCTTCTTTCTATCTTCTTCATATTTGGATTTATTTTCAATACATACATAGGGGCTTCATTTTCTTTTTTCATACCCAGTATTTCTGTTTTAAACTTATATAAGGTAGTATCTGTAAAAACAGTAATCTCTACCTTTTCTCCTATTGCTAGGCGAAGTTGAATTCTTTTTTCTTCGGGAATTGCCATAGAAAAGGTCTCTTTATCTACTCCTGTAATTATACTTCGATATGTATTAGTGTCATTATTTCTCGTTACTTCTAATTTATTATGTATTTCCAATGCTTTTTTCTTTTTCATAAAAACACCCTTATCTAAATATATTTATTAACTTTTTAATAAACTTTTCTGTTCCTTGAGGAGGTCTATCATTTCCTCTTAAAAAGTTCTCTGCAATATAATTCATATCTTTAGCTGCCTTACTTCTTGGATATGATAAGACAAAAGGTCTTTGTTCTTTAATTGATTTTACTACATTATCATCTTGATTAATAAAACCAATTTTCTTAATATCTATATTTAAAAACTTATCAGCAACATTTTCTATTCTTGCTATAGTATCATCTGCTTCTTTAATACTAGTAACTCTATTTACAATTACAGAAACTTCTTTATGTAAATTAAACTGAGATAATATTTTAATTAAAGCATACGCGTCTGTAATCGATGTAGGCTCAGGCGTAATAACAATTAAAACATCATCTGCAGCTGAAATAAATCCTAAAATATTTTTAGAAACTCCCGCTCCACAATCAATAAATAAATAATCCATTTCAAGCGAAAATTCTGCTAATTCATTTAAAATATTATCTCTTTGCTCGCTTTCTAAATTAACTAATTCATTTATACCAGATCCACCGGGGATAATAGTTATCCCTTCAGCTGTTGTAACTGCAATCTCTTTTAAGCTTTTTTTCCCTTTAATAACATCATAAAGTGAATGCTTTGGAAAAAGTCCAAACATAATATCTATATTAGCCATACCTAAGTCTGCATCCATAATCAATACTTTATTACCCAGCTTAGTTAAAGAAAGAGCAAGATTAGAAACAACACTAGTTTTTCCTACTCCTCCTTTACCACTGGCAACTGTAATTATCCTCATGTTTTTAGGCTCATTGTTCTTTTTCTTTTCTTGTTGGCCTTTATTTAATACAAATAATTTTCTTAATTCTTCTGCCTGATCTTTTATCATAAGGATACACCTTCTAATATTAATTTTGCTATTGATTCTGGTTCTCCTACATCTATATCATCAGGTACATTTTGACCATTAGTTATATAGGCAATAGGTAAATCAGTTATATACGCCGCATTAATTACAGAACCTAGATACTGTGTTTCGTCGGTTTTGGTAAAAACAAGTTTTGTATAATTTAAACATTTATAGTCATCTAACATACGAAGTAAATCTCTATCTTTCGTAACTGAACTTAAAACTAAATAAATCTCTACGGAATCAAGTGCCTCAAGATATGTTTTAAGTTCTAAAATTTTCGAAATGTTTTTAGAAGGTCTACCCGCTGTATCAATCAGGATAATATCCTTAGATTTATTTTTTTCAACGGCTTCTTTTAATTGTTCTTGATTCATTACAACATCTACAGATACATTCATAATTTCTCCATAGGTTTCAAGTTGTTGCACTGCCCCTATGCGATATGTATCTATTGTAATTAAGCTAATGCTTACATTATTGATTAAAGAAAAATGTGCACCTAATTTTGCTAAGGTAGTAGTTTTACCGACCCCCGGGGGGCCTACAAAAGCTAGAATATTTGATTTTTGATTTTCTTTTGTTACTGGCTTTAAAATTTTAGATATACTATTAGTTAATGCTTCTACATCAATATTATCCTTATTAAAAGCACTTTTTTGATAATTATTTAAGATTACATCTACTATATCTGGCTTTATCTCTAGATCTAGGAGGTTTTTTCTTAAATGTTCTAAATTAGAATTATCATCTTTAGGAACATTTTCTTTAGAGACATTTTCTTTTTCTGTATTTATATCTGAGTTAATTTCTGGGTTTATTTCTGAGTTTACATCAGTATTTAGATCAGTATTTATTTCTGTCTTATCTGGACTTAAAAGACTTTTCAAGCGCTTAATTTCTTCAGGGGTAAAAATTTCTTCATTCTTCTTTATTTCTTTAGTTTCCTCAATATCCTCTTCATCAACAGCTGCCGTTACTTCTAATTTTTTCGGCAGAAAATATCCTTTAAAGCCCTTTTCACGCACCTTTTGACTACTAACAATTACAGCATTGGGGCTTAGGTCTTCTTTAATAGTCATTAAAGCTTCTTTCATATCCTTGACAATATAACGCTTAATCTTCATTTAGCTTCACCATACCTATAGCTTCAACTTCTAATTCCGTTGTTAACTCATTAATACTCAGCACTGCTAATTCTGGCAAATACCTATCAATTAATCTCCTAAAAGGTAATCTAATTCCTGCTGATGTTACTATCACAGGGGGTAATCCTAGAAGAGCAAATTGTTCTTTAAATTCACTTAATTGATTAAAGATATGCTGTGTTAACTCGGGTGAAATAGCGGAATAACTTCCTTTAGGTGTATTTTGAATAGACCCTGCTAATTCTCTTTCTAAGACAGGTTCTAAGGTCACAACAATCATTTTCCCATCACTAGAATATTGATTGCTAATATTTCTCGCTAGTTTTTCCCTACTAGACTCTGTTAAATAATCTATATCTTTAGAGAGCCTTACTGCATCAGAAATAGCTTCTAATATTGCTTCCATATCCTTGATCGAAATCCTTTCTTTTAAAAGGTTTTCGAGTACTTTTTGAATTTCACCTACCGTAATTTGATCTGGTACGAGTTCTGTTACCAATGCTTCATTATTTTCCTTAACTATTTCAATTAATTCTTTAGTATCTTGTTTTGATAATAATTCACTAGCATGCACCTTAATAAATTCTGTAAGATGCGTAATTAGCACAGTCGCTGCATCTACTACAGTAAATCCTTCAAGTTCTATTTTTTCTTTATTTTCTTCGGTTACCCACCAGGCAGGAAGGCCAAAGGTAGGCTCAGTAGTTTTAATTCCTTCAATAGTAGCTTCTGAATCATCGGGATTCATCGCTAAAAATTGATCAGGCATAATTTCTCCACTAGCTATTTCTACTCCTCTAATTTTAAATTGATATGAGTTTGCAAACAACTGTAAATTATCCCTAATTCTAATTGGCTTTACATATATACCTAATTCTTGAGCACATTGTCTCCTTACAGCTGCAAGACGCTCTAAGAGATCTCCACCTTGGTCAGAATCTGTTAGAGGTATTAAATTATAGCCAATTTCTAATTCTAAAGGATCTACTTTAAAGAAATTAAGAACATTTTCTGGTTCTCTTGAACTGCTTGGAGCTATTTTTTCTTCTATTTCTAATTCTTCTTTTTTCTTTTCTTCTTTATTTAAAGCATATGCTGTATATCCTGCTCCTAAAGCTAAAATCATAAAAGGTGGAAATGGTAATCCTGGGATAAGACCTAAAATCAGCATAATTCCCGCTGCTAGAGCAATTACCTTTGGAAAAGAGCTTAATTGCTCAGTAAAATCTATCCCAAAACTATTTCCAGAGCCTGATCTTGTTACTAGAATACCTGTAGCTGTCGAAATTAAAAGCGCAGGCATCTGTGAAACTAAACCATCACCCACAGAAAGAATCGTAAAAGTTTGTAGTGCTTCCATAGCTGGCATTTGGAGTTGCCACATTCCGATAATTAAACCACCAATAATATTTATAATAGTAATAATGATTCCTGCTATTGCATCTCCCTTAACAAACTTACTAGCACCATCCATTGCCCCAAAAAAGTCAGCTTCTCTTTGAATAGTTTTTCTTCTTTCTTTGGCATCTTGTTCACTTATTAAACCTGCATTAAGGTCAGCATCAATACTCATTTGTTTTCCTGGCATTGCATCTAAAGTAAAACGCGCGGCAACCTCTGCTACCCTTCCCGCACCATTTGTGATAACGACAAATTGAATAATAGTAATAATTATAAAAATAATCATACCTACTACATAATTTCCACTAACCACAAATGACCCAAAGGCATCAATTACAGATCCTGCATTAGCATCAATTAAAATTAATCTTGTTGAAGATATATTTAAGGCTAAACGAAATAGTGTTGTCACTAATAATAATGAGGGAAACACAGAAAACTGTAAGGGCTGGGTAATAAAAAGTGTCGTAAGAAGTACAATTAACCCTATTGTCAGATTTAAAGTTAATAATACATCAAGCATCCCAGGGGGTAAGGGAATGATAATCATCATTATTATCGCAATAACCAATGCAGCAACTAATAAATCATTATGTGCAGTTAATTTTCGTAATATTTCTGATATATTAGCTTTAGATGTTTCCATTTAATGACCCCCTTTATCTTTTTCCTAATTTATAAATAGACGCTATAATTTCAGCTACAGCTTGATACAATTCGATTGGAATAAAATCATCTACTTCTACATTTTTATATAAAGTTTGAGCTACCGGTTTATTTTCAATAATTGGAATATTATATTCTTTAGCTCGTTCTTTTATTTTTAAAGCAATATGTCCTGTTCCTTTAGCTACTACTTTAGGAGCACCCATATCATCTTCATATTTTAAGGCTACTGCAAAGTGAGTTGGATTAGTAACTACTACTGTCGCTTCTGGAATACTTTCCATCATCCGTCCCATTGCTAATTGCCGCTGTTTTTCTCGTAATTTAGATTTAAGTTGAGGATCACCCTCACTTTGTTTCATTTCTTGCTTTACTTCATGTTTAGTCATTTTTATATTTTGCTTGTGTTCCCATTTTTGAAAAGTAAAATCCAAAATTGCAATAAACACAAAAATAAGTCCTGCACCGAGGCAAATTTTATAAATTAAACCAGCAAGATAAGAGCCGATTCCAGCTACATCCATGTCACTTAGGAAAAATAGTTTTTTAAAATCTTTTTTTACCATTAAGAAAACTACAAAACTTACCACTGATACTTTTAATAAAGACTTAACTAATTCTACTAAGGACTTTTTGGAAAAAATCTTTTTAAACCCTTCCACCGGATTTAATTTGCTAAACTTTGGCTTGATAATTTCGGGTGAAAATAAAAAACCCACCTGGACAACATTAACTAAAAAACCAAAAACCATCGCTACAATAAAAATTGGCGCCATTAAAGTTAAAAAGAATTGTAAAACTACCCCAAATAAATTAAAGATATAATCATCAGTTAAAGGCATTTTTATTTCATGAGCAAAAACAAATTTCATGAAATTTTGAATCTTTCCTCCAAAATAGCCTCTTCCCCCATATAGAGAACTAACTAGAGCTATTAAAACAAGAGCAGCATTAAAGTCTTGGCTTTTTGCTATTTGACCTTTTTTCCTACTATCTTGTTTTTTCTTAGGAGTAGCGTCTTCTGTTTTTTCTCCCGATTCTGCAAATAGTTGTAAATTAAGATAAAGTTTTTGTTCACTCATCGCATTAATTGCTCCATAACTAAAATTAAATCTTTTTCCATTTGGCTTAAAATATTACCTATTATAACCACCGTGATAGGTAACATGAGCATCAAAGAGATAACTCCAAGTCCTGCCTTAATCGGGAATCCTAAAATAAAAACATTAAGTTGTGGAACAGTTCTAGCAAGTAAGGCTAAAGCGATATCTGCAATTAATAAAACAGTCATTATCGGAGCTGCTATTTTAAAGGATATAGCAAACATTCCCACGAATATACTTAAAATAGCGGCTGGTACATTTTTCGACAAAATTATTTCCCCAATAGGAATAATTTCATAACTATGAAAGATTGCCATTAATAAACTGTGATGACCATCTAATGATAAAAAAATCATAATAGCTAATGTATATAAAAATTGACCTACCAAAGTAATCTGGGACTGGCTTTGTGGATCTAAAACACTTGCCATTGCAAATCCCATTTGAATATCGATTATTTGCCCAGCTACCCTTATTGCGGTAAAAGTCAATGAACTAACATATCCTAAAATTAAACCAATAACTACTTCTTTAATAATATAAAATAAGTATAATACCAACTCATAGGAAACCGTAGTTTGCATATTTTGCACTAAAGGAAGTAATAAAATAGTAATAAGTCCTGCTAAACCAACCTTAACAACATTGGAAGCATATCTAATAGAAAAAAAAGGTGCTACAACCATGAAAGCTGTAATTCGCGCTAAAATTAAAAACCCTAATTGAAAACTTTGAGCGTCAGGCAAACTATCCCTCCTAATGAACTAGGTTACTTAAATTACCAAAAATATTTGCGGCATAACTAACTAGGATAGTAAGCATCCATTTACCAAAAATTAAAATCGCTAAAAAAACCGCTATTATTTTAGGAACAAAAGTAAGAGTTTGTTCTTGAATTTGCGTTGTTGCCTGTAAAATACTAATAGCTAAACCAACCAGTAGACCTACCCCTAATGCAGGGGCTGAAAGTAATAATACTAATGATAAGGCATCTCTAGCTAAAGAGATTATCATTTCTTGACTCATTTATACATCCCCTTTTAATTACCCAAAACTTTCTAATAAAGATTTAACGACTAAAAACCATCCATCAGTAATAACAAATAATAATAATTTAAAAGGAAGTGAAATCATAATTGGTGGAACCATAACCATACCCATGGACATCAGCGTACTAGCCACAACCATATCTATTACCAAAAAGGGTATATAAATTAAAAAACCCATTTGAAAGGCAGTTTTTAACTCACTAATAATAAACGCAGGTACAAGTACTGTTAGGGATACATCTTCCTTAGTCTTTGGCTTTGGTGTTTTTGACATTTTCACAAAGAGTGCTAAATCTTTTTCCCTCGTTTGTTTCATCATAAAATTTTTCAGTGGTTCACTTGCCCTTGTAAGAGCATCTTCTTGTGATAGAGAACCTGCTACATATGGATCTAAAGCATTAACCTTTATATCTTGGTACACTGGTGCCATCGTAAAAAAGGTTAAGAACAAAGCAAGTCCGATTAATACCTGATTTGGTGGGGATTGCTGCGTAGCAAGTGCATTTCTGACAAAACTAAGCACAATTACAATACGTGTAAATGAAGTCATCATCATTATTAAAGCAGGTGCTAAAGTTATAATAGTCAGTATCGTTAAAAGCTTCAGTGAATCCACTACTTCAGTTGGATTATCTGTTGGATTAACTTGTAAGTCTATGCCTGGCAAGGGAGCAGCTAAAACCTCTTGAGAAAAAAGGACAGTTAAAAATATTAAGGATATTAAAATAACTTTTTTATTCATTTTGCTCACTTTCCCTGCTAAATTTTTTCGCTAATACCTTAAGATATTCATTTTCAGGTCTTTCTTTTTCCTGATAATCATTAATTTCCTGCAATACATTTACCTGTTGTTCAGTAGCTGTTAGTAAAAAGTACTTTTCTCCAATTTTCACTACATTTAAAGATGCCTTAGGATTAATCGAAGTTTGCTCTATAACCTTGATATATTTATCTCCTAATTGTAAGTACTTTTTACTTAGTCCATATTTAATTAAAAAATAGGCTAGTAATGAAACTAAAGGTAAGGCAATAACTAATCTAATAATAGCTCCCCAAAAATTATCTACCATATTGTCACTCCTGCTTAAGGGATTGCTGTTCTTCTTGACTTAATAAACTAATTCTAATGCCAAATTGATTATTTAATACTAGTACCTCGCCTAAGCCTAACCACTCATCATTAATGTAGACATCTACTTTATCCCCGGCTAATTTGTCTAAGGATATTATGGAGTCAACATTTAACTCTAAAATTTCTCGTAGAGTTTGACTTGCCGTGCCCAGAACCGCCTGTACCTCTACTTCGATATTATCTAAAAAGTTTATATTTGTTACTTCACTAGTAGTATTGTGAGACTCAAAAGGAGAAAATTGTGCCTTTTTTATTTTGGGAGATGAACTATCTCTATTCAAATTTAACATTTCTTCGATTTGTTCTTGTGTTAAATTGCTAAAAGTCATAAAATCCTCCTTTACTGGATAATGAATTCATTAAAATATAAACCAGTTAATTTACCTTTTGTTAATTCCGAATTTATTTTACTTAATAATTCATTTTTTAGTTTTTGTGTTTTTTCGGGTGAATCAAGATCACTTACAGTTTTTTCACGTAATGAAGTAATGATAATATCATTTAATCTATGCTTTTTAATATCTAGTTCTTCTGCTGCCTTTTTATCTAAATACTCTAAAGTAATAGATGTTCTAATATAACGAGTTTGACCCATATCAGCTAAATTTGCAGTGAAACTATCCATTGGGTACTGCTTTATATCCTTTATATCTACAGCAGCTGCTTGGTCATCTCCCTTAATTCCATAAAAATAACCATAAGATGCTCCTAATAACATTAGGGGTAATAAAAATATCACAAAGATCCAAGTTTTTTCTTTTTTTTAGGTGCTGGGACCTTAGCATTATTCTCTTCTTGCGGCATTTATCTCAACTTCCTTTCCGGAATAAGTATTTGCAGTATTAATTACAATAACTACGCGTCTATTTTTTGCCATGTTTTGCGGTGAATCATTTGGTACTACGGGTTGATATTCGCCATAACCAGCTGCATTAAATCTAGCTGGATTTAGCCCTGTTTGCTCACTTAGATATCTAACAACACTCACAGCTCTAGCCGTTGATAGCTCCCAGTTACTTGGAAAAACACTACTTCTTATTGGTCTAATATCAGTATGGCCTTCCACACTAATCATATTAGGAATATCCTTAAAAAGACCCGATAAATCACTTAATAATTTGCGTGATTCAGGCTTTATATCTGCCTTACCTGACTCAAAAAATATTTTATCTTTTATTTCTAAATATACTCCTTTATCCATAAAACGTACCGATATTTCTGATTCCAAATTATTTTCTTGTATATACTTTTGTACAGACTGATACAGATTATCTAAAGGCTGAAGTTTACTCATATCATCTAAGGTATTTTCAGAATTAGAGGGGACATCATAATCATGATCCCTATCTTTATCAAGGGGCTCGGCTCCACTATCTAAAATTCCAACTCCTTGAAAAGATGCCACAAAGCGTTTAAACTTTTGCACATCTATCACAGAAAAAGAATACATTAAGACAAAAAATACTAGTAATAAAGTTGTTAAATCGGAAAAAGTAGTCATCCAAGCAGGTGAACCACTACTCTTTTTCTTTTTTTTATAAGGCAACATCAGATTCAAGCCCCTCTTGATTTATTGTAGTTGGTGGTGTTCCTACAAAAGATAATAAACGTTCTTCTAAAATTCTTGGATTTATTCCGGATTGGATAGCTAAAATACCTTCTAACATCATTTGTCTTCTCATCATTTCTTGATCACTTAAGAGTTCTAGCTTTCCGGCAATTGGATTTAAAATAAGATTTGCCAATAAAACCCCATAAAATGTAGTAAGTAAAGCTACTGACATAGCAGGGCCTATACTACTTGGATCGTCTAGCTTTGCTAGCATCTGGATTAAACCAATTAAAGTACCTATCATACCAAAGGCAGGAGCTAGTTCACCCCAAGATCTAAAAACCCCTTGACTGACTTCATGTCTCATTGCTGTAGCCTGCATATCTGTTTCTAAAATTATCTTAATTTGCTCTGGCTCAACAGCATCAACAGTTAAACGTAAACCTTTTTGAAAGAATCCATCATTAATTAATCCCATATCATCTTCAAGCCCTAAAATTCCTTCTCTTCTTGCCTTTCGTGCTAAATCCACTAAAATTGTAATAATATCCCTAACATCCATAACCTCGGTTGAAAGTACTTTTTTAGTAGTTTTAATAACGCCCACTATTTGATTCCACTGATAATTAACCAATAAACCACAAAAGGATCCCCCAACAGTAATCATAATAGAAGCTATATCCACAAAAGTTTTGATACTACTACCTAAGCTTATGGATAAAAAAACCAAGGTTAAGCCTAGAAATATCCCAATGGGGGTCAAAAAGTCCTTTTTCAAAATTGTCACCTCTTTTTTTGCCTGACAAAAATTTTAAGCATTTGATTTATAAGGAGTAAATGCCCTGTATAAACTTTAGGCATTTACTCTTATTTAAAATTACCTTTTAATATTAACTAATTCTTGCAAAATTTCATCAGCAGTTTTAATTGTTTTAGAGTTTGCTTGGAAACCCCTTTGCGTGATAATCATATCCGTAAATTCTTGCGCGATATCGACATTGGACATTTCTAAGGCATTAGGTAGAAGAGTACCTCTGCCTTTTTCACCAGGAGCCCCTTCTGTAACATTACCTGAATTATTACTTTGAAGATATAAGTTTTCTCCTGCTTTTAGTAACCCCGCAGGGTTTACACATTTAGCAATTCCTACAGGATTGGTTAATGTTTCTATATTATCACCACGGAGAAAGCTAATTTCCCCATTAGGTGCAATACTAACATTTTTAACGTCTTCCATATTTGTAATTTTAATCTCATTTTTCTTGCTGTCTAAAACCTTCATTCCATTAGAGGAATTAACTAGGGTTCCTTCTTTATCAAACTTAAATGCTCCAGCTCTAGTGTAATAAGTTTCATTATCATCGCCTTTTAGCATGAATAAACCTTCTCCTTGAATGGCAAGGTCTGTAGCATTGCCCGTTGTCGCTGGTGCTCCTTGCGTGAAAACAGTATTAATCGCTCCCACCATTACTCCTAAGCCAATTTGACTAGGGTCAGTACCCCCACGATTTCCACGAGGCTTACCAGCATCCTTTAAAGTTTGACTTAATGTATCTTGAAAAGTTATATTACTCTTTTTAAAACCTATTGTATTAACGTTTGCAATATTATTACCGACAACATCCATTTTTTCTTGGTGTGTCCTTAAACCAGAAACTCCAGAATATAGAGAACGCATCATAATTAATCTACCCCCACAAATTTTAATTCTTAAGTCTACCTCAATCAGTCAGTAGACAATAGGCTTCCTGCAAAGGTCCAGCCTAGATTATTACTGCACTATCAATGTTCGTAAAGACATTATCTTTCATTCGCTCGCTATCAACAGCAGTAATCACAGTTCTATTTTTTATACTTACCACTAATGCTAAATCATCTAACAACATTAAAGATTCTTTAGCCCCTTTAGATTCAGCTTTATCAATTGCCTTTGTTAATTTGTCAATTTGTATATTTGATAAGTTAATATTATTTTGTTCTAATCTTTTTATACAATGACTGCTAAAACTAAGTCTTTTGTCTACTATTTCTTTGTTTAATAAATCTTTGAAATTTACCGTTGTATCCTTGTTTATTTTATGAGGTTCAGTTATTTTCTTAACTGGTACAGGTGTTACTTGATAGTGAAGATTAATTTTATTAACCATTTTTATCACTCCCCATAGTTAACCGATTTTTGAAATCGTATGCATGGGTATTTCTTGATCATCTACAACTGCATAAACAATTGTATCTTTAACTTTGATGGATTTTACTATTCCTTTTACTTCTTTATCCTCTATGTTTGCAGTTATATTTTTGCCTATTAAATTAGCAGATTGTGCTATTCCCATTGCACCACTTACATTAATCTGATAGCCCATGTAGTTTTCTAATAAGCCTTTTAAATCTGATACTTCACCAGACATATTTTGCATTTGTTCTAAAGAACTAAATTGAGCTAATTGAGCAATAAAGTCTTTATTATCCATTGGGCTTGAAGGATCTTGATACTTTAATTGCGTTGCTAATAATTTCAAAAATTCATCTTTTCCTAAATTTTGATTAGGACCTGTAAAAACATCTTCGGTGTTATTAGTTTTTGCTTCAGTTTTAGCATTATTTTCAGTTTTACTTTTGTTCTGAGGCATAATTGTATTAAATAGGTTACTATTTATAGTAGTCATTTTTTCCTCCTTAGGCCAAAATATCAAGTCTAGTATTAGTACTATCCGGACTAACTTCTGGATTAGTTACAAGCTCAGATTCGATGCCTAAATAATTTGTTTGAGCTGAAGGTCTTCTGTTGTTACTTTGATTTTCTTGACCTGTAAATCGTCCTTGCCCTTCACTACCAACATTCACGCCAAAATTTTGCACCTTTATTCCTTGGCTTTCTAAATTTTCCTTAATCTGCTGAATGTTTGTGCCTAACAAACTTGCCGTTCGACTATTTTCAGCTATTATTTTGGCTGTTACTATTCCTTCGAGAGACTGTAGTTCAATTTTAACCTTACCTAGGGACTCTGGTCTTAAATGAACTTCTAAAGTTTTTTGTTTACCCTCAATCATAACTTTAAATTTATCCACAATTTGTTCTAAAGTTTGCTCTGGAAGTACTTTAGACATATTATTTTTAGCTGTTTCAGAAAGCTTTAAATTAAATTCATTACGTTCTAATGAGATTTTTTCTGCACTAAGTGTAGTTTTATCTTTATTACTTTCACCTGATTTGGATTTTTCGAAATTTTGTAATTCTTCTTTGAAATTAAAATCTTTTTTACTATTTTTAGTTTTATCTGTTTCGGTAGTTAAAACTTTATCCCCTGCAACTTGCTTTTCTTTTGCCTCTAACTGACTTTCTTTATCACTTTCTTTTATGGTCATTTTACTTGATACGCTTGTCAGTACCGTAGATACTTCTCCGGATTTTTGTTTAAGAGTATCCGCATCTGGGACTGATTTTCCAGCGTTTTTCACCTGATTACTCGGGATATTTTCCTTTTTACCTGCCTCAGCAAGTGCATTTTGTAGTGTTAGCTCACTACTTTTCGCTTTTTTAGTTAGTACTTGAGATTCTGAAGCTAGTTTTTCTAGAGTTTCTGTTTTAAGATTATTTTGCTGATTTTTTTGTTCTATCTTACTGAGCAAAGCTTGCCAATCTTGCGATATATCTTTCGATTTTAGATTTAAATTAGGGGAATGCGTTCCGAATTTTGTTTTACCTAATTCTACTTGAGTGGATTCTGAATCAGGATCACTTTCGTCCCGACCTTTCTTAATCATTTGCTGCATTACTTCTCCAAAAGGCATTTCCTCAGCTTTATTCTTTTTACTTTCTTGTGTTCCCTGGTTATCTAGATTCTCAGCTTTTTCAGTATTTCTTGTTCCTTTAACAGGCTCAGGTCTAGGTAGTATCGCTGCTATTCGCACTGGTTCACCTCCTTTCAAAAGATATTAAACTAATTTGCCTTGCTATTAAATCCGATAACACCTAGTTCATCAAATAGCTTTTGTTCTTCTTTTAAAAATTCTTGGCGATATTTTTGAATGCATTTTTCTTTAAAATCTTGCATTATTTTGCGATCTACTGCTGCCTCATTTAGATTAGCCCTTTTTTCATTTACAACTTCCTTTGCCTTTTGGACGCGTAACTGTTGGTTTTGAATAGAATTATCGATTGCCTCTAAATAAGCTTGTTGTTGTCTCATTAAATTAATATTCTTAATATTCCCTTGTAAGGCCTTGTGTCTTTTTGCATATAGCTTGTCTAATTCTTCTTCTTCCTGGTACTCTAGATTAATTGCTTTTGCTAATTCTTCTTTTTTTGTTCTTCAACATTTTCACGATATTTAAACACATTCTCCATTGAGAACTTGAAATTTTTCACTATTATCACTCATTTCTCATAACATTATGAAAATTAGCTAGCATATCCTCATATGTATATTTTTCATTCATCATTTGCTTTAAAAATTCAGTAATAATAGGTTGTATTTTTATGGCTGCGTCTACCTGAGGATTAGAACCGAGTGAATATGCTCCAATATTAATTAAGTCTTCGTTACGCTTATAAACTGCTAGATGGTTTCTTAATTTCGACGCTAGTTCTTGTTGTTCTTTATCTGTAATACTAGACATTAACCTACTTACGCTTTGTAAAACATCGATTGCGGGAAAATGATTTTGGGAGGCTAAATCCCTAGAAAGAACTATATGTCCATCTAAGATACCCCTTACAGCATCAGCTACAGGCTCGTTCATATCATCACCATCAACTAAAACAGTGTATAAACCTGTGATCGTACCTTTGTCAGAATTACCTGCGCGTTCTAAAAGTCTCGGTAACATGGCAAAAACTGAGGGAGTATAACCTCTAGTAGTAGGGGGTTCCCCTATTGCCAAACCAATTTCTCTTTGTGCCATTGCAAAACGAGTAACTGAATCCATCATGAGTAAAACATTTTTACCCGAGTCTCTAAAGTATTCTGCTACGGCCGTGGCTACTAATGCACCCTTTACTCTTAAAAGGGCAGGCTCATCAGAAGTAGAGACAATCACAACAGAACGTGCTATACCTTCTTGTCCTAAATCATTTCTAATGAATTCTAACACCTCTCTGCCACGTTCCCCAATTAACCCAATCACATTGACATCAGCTGAACTATTTCGTGCTATCATTCCCAGTAAAGTACTTTTACCTACGCCACTTCCGGCAAAAATGCCCATTCTCTGACCTACACCACAAGTTAATAAACCATCAATGACCTTTACGCCTGTTTCTAAAATCTCTTCAATAGGTTTTCTCTTTAAAGGATTTGGAGGCTCATTTTCAATCGGATAATTACCACCCGATAAGGCTATATCATCTTCTTCTAAAAAACGACCCGTACTATCCATGACCTTTCCTAAAAGTTCAGGCCCTACATTAATTGTATGAGTCTGTCCACTTGCGTAGACCTTACATCCTGGGTAAATTCCACCTATTTCACCAAGTGGCATTAAAAGGGAAGATTTTTCTTTAAACCCGACCACTTCGGCTAAAAGTTTTTTTTCTTTACCCGTTACCTCAATAAAGCAAAGTTCACCTACAGAGGGCTTGATTCCACTTACTTCAATAGTTAATCCTACTACTTTTGTTACCTTGCCGATAAAATCATATAAATCTAAACTACGGATACGAGGGATATATTTTTGCAAATTCACTATACTCATACGGCCTCACTTCTAATTGCAAAACCAAGGTTCTCAAGCCTTTTTTGTAAAGTAGCATCAACATATCCCTCTTCATTTTCCAAATAACAACCACCTGGTTCGATACTATTATCAGCTATTATTTGTATTTTAGCAGTTGAATCTAGTTCTGAGGCAATTCTTTCTTTATTTTCCCTGATTATTTCAACCTCACTAGGATTTGCATAAATCACAAATTGTTTGGCTTCTATTTTTTGTTGGCACGCTTCCTTCACGATATCAATAATCGTTTCTGAATTTACATCTATTTGCCTAGAAACTAACTTTTCCGTCATTTCTATGCAAAGTTCGATAATTTCTTGCTCAGTTTCTTGATAAATCTCCTTTTCAATCTGTCGCGCCTCTCTTAGCACACTTTTGGCTGCATCATAGATGCCTGTCGTTTCTTCCTGTACCTTTTGCCAAGCATCTTCCTGCCCTTTAGCAAAACCTTCGTTATAGCCTTGTTCATAAGCTGCCTCATAAGCCTCATTTTTTAAGTTTTCGATTTCTTGATATGAATTTTCTTTTAAAGCGCTAATTTCTTCATGAGCTTTTTCTAAAATGAAAGCTGCTTGCTTTTTGGCATCTTTTAATATTGCGTATTCTGATTCTGCATTGCCTTCGTTGTTTTGATTTTGCCCGGCTATAGTTTTAGTTTTAATAGAAAATCCTTCTAAAGAATTATCTACACTTTTAATTACCTTAGACGACAATGGCATCTTCGCCACCCCTTGAAATAATTATTTCTCCTGTTTCATCTAACTTTCTAATTACCTGCACAATTTTCTGTTGAGAAGTTTCAACTTCTCTAATTCTAACTGGTCCTAGTAATTCGATATCTTCTTTCAGCATATCTGCTGCTCTTGTAGATAAGTTTTTATAGATTCTCTCTGCAACTTCTTCACTCGAACCTTTAAGAGCATAAGCAAGGTCTTTGAAATCGACTTCACGTAAAACTCTCCTAATAGCCGTATCATCGAGCGTAATAATATCTTCAAAGATAAACATTCTTTTCTTAATTTCTTCAGCTAAATTAACATCTTCTTGTTCTAAATCCTCCAAAATGCTTTTTTCAGTACCTCTATCAACACTATTTAAAATATCTACCAGCGTCTCGATTCCACCAGCTGATGTAAAATCTTGAGTCACTACTGAAGATAGTTTTTTTTCTAAAATAGCCTCTACTTCTTTTATAATTTCCGGAGAAGTACGATCCATCGTGGCTATTCTTCTGGCTATTTCGCTTTGCATTTTTTCAGGCATTAAATTAAGGATCACAGCTGATTTATCTGGTTCGACATAAGATAAAATTAAAGCAATGGTTTGCGGATGCTCTTTGCTGATAAAATTAAACAATTGCTCTGGGTCTGTTTTCTTTAGTGCTGAAAATGGCCTTATTTGGGAGCTATGAGTCAACTTTTTGATAATTTCACTTGCTTTTTGTGGACCTAGAGTTGACTCTAGTAGCTCTCTAGCATATTTAATTCCACCACTAGCTATATAGTTCTGGGCATCATTTAATTGAAGAAATTCCTCAATAATGCTATTTTTCAGTTCAGAATCAACTGTCGTAGTATTTGCTATTTCGCTACTTATTTTTTCTATTTCAGCTTCTTTAAAGTTTTTTAGAATCTTAGCTGAATATTCTGGTCCCATTGATATTAAAAATATCGCTGCCTTTTTAGTCCCAGATAATTTTTTTGCTTCCCGCGCCATTTATTTCACCTCTAATCTTCTGAAAGCCAGGTATTAATAACTTGCACTGCTTCTTTGGTATTTTCTTGCACAATTTTTTGCGCCTTTTTTTGTTGCTGCATACTTTTATTTGCAATAATCTTTTGATCTTGTTGTTCTTTACTTATCTCTTCTTCTACTTGCGCAATTGGAGTAGGTTGTGTTATTGCCACTTGCTGTTTTTTAGGTTTTGACTTACGCGAACGCATAAATAAAATTACAAAAATAAGTACGGCTAAAGCTCCTAAACCTTTTATTACCCATGATATTATTGTATTAATATTTTCTTGTTTTTGTGCCTCGGCTGCTAATTTTTCCATTTCCTTTTTGTTTTCTTCTAACAGACTATTATCAAATTCCATACTAAGTACTGAAATTTTATCTCCACGTTCGGGGTTAAACCCAGCAGCTGCAGCGACAATTTCCTCAATTTCCGCCCTATTACCTTGTGACAATCTACCATCAACAGTAACAGCAATGGATAAGTTTTTTATTTCTCCTGGAGAATATTTTATCTTTTCTTCAATTTTATCTATTTCATAATTTTTTATAGATTCACTACTATTACTAGAAGAAGCCCCTGAGCCATCTAAACCCGGATAACTATCCCCTAATTCAGTATCTGTTAAACGATTATTTTCTCCGACAAGTCCTGCATTCCCACTAGAGGATGCGCCATCATTTTCCAGTAATTGTTCACTTCTGATAACATTTTCGCCCCAATCTACACTTGTCACTTCTCTTTGATTAAAGTCTAGGTCAGCAGAAATCATCGTTAAAACTTTACCTGCACCAAACATTCTTTCAAGTAAATTTTGGATTCTTTTTTCTAAATCCTTTTCAAATGCCTTTTTTAATTCTTGTTGCTTTAATTGTAAAGCGCTAAGACCTGCACTTTCACTATTAATACCATCGCTTAAAACTTGCCCTTTTGTATCAATAACCGAAACATTCTTCGGGTCTAAATTTTCCACAGATCTTGCAACTAATTCGACGATACCTTTTATCTGTGCTGGTTCTAATGACTTCATCGGCTTTAACTTTAAAAATATACTAGCCGTTGATTGACCTTGTTCATCAATAAAAACACTTTTTTCAGGAATAACTAGGTGAACTCTCGCTTGGTCTACCGCATCTAATTGAATGATAGTTCTGCGCAATTCTTCTTGCAATGCTCTTTGTTTATTAAGTTGTCTTTCAAAATCTGTTGTTCCTAGAGGACTATTATCAAATAATTCAAAGCCCATTCCTTCACTAGTAAAAACTCCATCACTAGCTAATTGTAAACGCAAATCATAGACCTTTTCCTCAGGAACCATAATCGTCTTTCCTTCATCAGCTAATTTGTAAGGAACATTCATTTCCTTGAGCTTTTCTGCTATCTTTCCTGCACTTTCAACCTGCATATTAGAAACTAAAGGTGAATAATTAATTTTTATCATCCAACTGTAAAAGAAAATAGAAGCTAAAATCAAACTAATTCCCATCACAGCTACAGCAGACTTTTGTGTTTTTGATAACTTAGCCCATCTATCAGTTAAATTTTTAAGCAATTTATTCATTATCAAACTCCTATTATTGCAAAAAAATATTAAAATACCCGTTTAAAAACTTCTTAATATTCGAATAAGTAATATTCTATATTTGCATTTGCGAGATTTCTTTGTAAGATTGTACTAATTTATTTCTAACTTGCACAGTTAATTGCATCGCTAGATCAGCCTTTTCCATGCTAAGCATAACATCATGAAGTTCAACTGGCTCTCCTGCTAAAAAACTTTCTGTAATTTTGTCCGCTTCTTTTTGGATATTGTTTACTTTGTCTAAGTTTTGTTGTAAAATATTCCCAAAGGATGGCTTGTCATTTTTCTCATCTTTTTCTGTATTTTTTATACTATTTGGTAATACTAACGGTTGCGGATTTAACAAAGATATTTTCATTTACATAACTCCTCACGATCGAATTAATTTAAAAATAGCCATAAACATATTAAAGCTAATAATAAAAAATACTTACTATCTTCTACCAATACTTAATGTTTTCATGGCTATACTTTTTGTTGTATTTAACACGGTGACATTAGCCTCATAAGCTCTGGATGCTGAAATTAAATCAACCATTTCATTTGCTAAATTAATATTAGGCTTAGCAACATAGCCCTCTGCATTTGCATCAGGGTGCTTAGGATCATAAACCATTAAAGGAGGGGTATTATCTACTGCTATGCGATCTACTTCTACTCCTTTACCCTGATAATTATTACCTTTATAAGCTAAAGCTTTATCTAAACTTTCCTTAAAAATTGCTACTTTTCTTTTATATGGACCTCCTGAAGCAGTCCTGGTTGTATTAATATTCGCAATATTTTCAGAAACTAAGTCTAATCTCACTCTTTCAGCTGCAAGCCCCTTAGAACTTATATTCATGCTTTGAAATAAACTCATAATCTCCTATCTTCCCTCCGAAATTACATTTTTCAAAATCCCTATGCGAGAATTTAACTGATTTATGGCTGTATTTTGATAAATTAAGTTTTCAGCCATTTGCGCCATCTCTTGATCAATGTCAACATTATTACCATCAGTATTTATCTGAGTATTTGTCATTTTGACTATCTGGGGATTAATCTTGTTTAAAGGTGCTCTATTTGTAATATGACCCTCTTTTGTAGCCGCTAAGGCAATCTTCTTACTACTACCTAATGCACTTTGTAATTGTTCCTTAAAATTAACTTTAGCACTATTATACCCTGGCGTATTGAAATTTGCCATGTTCTGGGCAACAGCCTTCTGTTTTACCATACTACCTTGTAATCCTTTTTCTAAAAACAATAAAGTACGATTATTAAAAACAGTCACATAAAAACCTCCTGCGTTACCATTATAACTAGTTTTCCGTTTCAGGTTACTTAAAATAAATATGTACTTCATTCTACCAAAATTTTTCTGTTAAAACTAGTTTAGATAGCTATTATTACCAAATAAATTAGTTATTTTTTGACTAATCAATTCAAACTTTATAATTGACACCTGTTATTTCTTTTTTGGAATTTGTAATCACATCAAATATAGAATTTATACTTTTGGTTTCAATTTGTATATTCTTAATATTGTAACCTAATTGACTTAGATTTTCTTCTAGTAAATTAATTTCCCCTGAAAGTATTTTTTTTCTTTTTTCATTATCGCAATGAATTATAACATCTAAAGAATTATTTTGATAATTAATTTTAAACCATAAGCCCTCAAAATACTCAGAAACAGTTTTTACTACTATTGAGCAATTATTCGGATCAAGCTTTTCATTTTTAGAATTATTAGTTAATAAGTAGATCCTATTTTCGCCTAAAGGCCAGCCATAAATGTTATGACCTCCTAAAACCATACTTTCCGTTTTATTTAAAAAGTTAAAAAACTTATTTTCCTCACCTTCTGAAAGGATTTCTGTAAAAAAGCGTTGTAAATGAAGTAATGCTTCCACATCCTGTTTGGACTGCACCTCTATGCCACTACTTTTTAACCACATTAGTAAAGGTAAGGTTTCCTTTGGTATATCATGGAGCTTAGTAAACCCTGTGAGTTCCCCTAAAATTTGCCCACTTACAGGCATTTTGAATTTTAATAGTTCCCCTACCATCGACTCTAGCCTCTCACTAGGGGTTAGGCCCATCCGGGACAGTAAAATAGATTCAGGTTTAATCGTTTCACCTTGAGGTATAATTTTGAGCTTAATAATATTATCTTTCATCGATTCAACTAATAGCTTTAAATTGTCTCCTTGTTGCAGGGCTACCTTTGTCTTAGCATCTATAATAGTCTTTCCTAACTTTAATTTAATCTGCTCTCCTTTAACATGCATAACCTCAGCTTTTATTATTTTTCCTTCATTTAAAGAGATGCTTTGCTGTAATTTACTTACCCCAGATGCTGGAATCTGAATACCTGTTACCTTCATTATTTTTTCTCCTTGCCATATTTCTTATCTAATCCCCAGACAAAAGCGATTACTCCTGCTACAGCTTGATAAAGTTCTGGTGGAATTTCAGTTCCGATCTCTACTGAAGTTAAAACTTTGGCTAAATTTTCATCTTCATAAGCAGGGATATTTTCTTCTTGTGCCCTTTTTAAAATTGTCTCAGCAATAGCTCCTTTACCTGAAGCAACGACAGTTGGGGCACTATCATTCTCAGTATATTTAAGTGCAACGGCTAATTTTTGAACTTTTTTCATGTTAACCTCCGCAAATATCTTCAAGTTGCTTTTCTTTTATCATAACACAATTATTAGGTGAATTTAACAGAAACTGTTTTCTTTTACTCCAAAAGGTGATAGAATGTAAAATTGTGTGAGTCAAATTCGGCTGTTTTAAAAATGAGCAAAAAAATAATATAGATGAGGTGTAAAAAAAATTGATAAAAAAAATTAAACAAGAATGGTTTTCAAATGTCAGAGCAGATGTCCTCGCGGGAATCGTAGTTGCTTTAGCCTTAATTCCAGAAGCAATTGCTTTTTCAATTATTGCGGGGGTCGATCCTATGATCGGATTATATGCTTCTTTTTGTATTGCTGTGGTTATCTCCTTTGTGGGCGGACGTCCTGGAATGATTTCAGCTGCAACAGGGGCAATGGCATTATTAATGGTTCCGCTCGTTAAAGAGCATGGACTTAATTATTTATTAGCCGCAACAGTTCTTACTGGAATTATCCAAATATTGTTTGGCGTTTTTAAAATTGCAAAGGTAATGAAATTTATTCCACGTGCAGTTATGATTGGCTTTGTTAATGCACTTGCTATTTTAATTTTCATGGCGCAAGTTCCTCACTTTTTAGGCATTTCAAACATGACCTATATTTTTGTGGCAATTACCCTATTTATCGTTTATCTCTTACCTAGACTTACAAAATCAGTCCCTGCTCCCTTAATTGCTATAATTGCCTTAACATCAGTTACACTTTATGCAAATATAGATTTAAGAACCGTAGGCGATCTTGGAGCGATCACTAGAACATTACCCGAATTTCTTGTTCCAAGTATTCCCTTTAACTTTGAAACATTAGCTATTATTTTTCCTTATTCCTTTGCCTTAGCTATCGTTGGTTTATTAGAAACATTGCTCACATCTTCAATTGTCGATGATATGACAGGCACAGACAGTGATAAAAATAAAGAAGCTAGAGGTCAAGGAATTGCAAATATAGTTGCTGGATTTTTTGGGGGTATGGCAGGTTGTGCTATGATCGGTCAATCAGTGATTAATGTTAAATCTGGAGGACGAGGCAGATTATCTACATTAGTGGCAGGATTATTTTTAATGTTTTTAATAATAGTTTTAGGCGATTTAGTAGTCCAAATCCCTATGCCTGTACTTGTTGGGATTATGATTATGGTATCAATTGGTACATTTGACTGGTCATCATTTAGTTATTTAAAAAAGGCACCTAAAAGCGATGCTGCTGTAATGCTCGTAACAGTCATTATTATCGTAGCTACACATGATTTATCTAAAGGCGTCATTGCCGGAGTTATCTTAAGTACGATTTTCTTTGTGGCTAAGATTTCTAAAATTAAAGTAAAAGAACATCAAACGGGTGAAAATACAATCTTTGAATTAGAAGGTCAATTATTTTTTGCCTCGGTAGAAGATTTTGTAGAATCCTTTGACTTTAATGTACAGAATAGAAATATTATCATCGATTTCTCCAAAGCACATATCTGGGATGATAGTGCAGTAGGAGCTGTCGATAAAGCAGTAATGAACTATAGGGAAAATAATAATAAAGTAACCATCAAAGGGCTAAATTCCGCAAGTAAAAAGATCGTCGATAAACTTGCCATCTATCAGAATTTAAATACAAACTTAATGCCACATTAATCTACTTGAAGAGGTGATCAAATGTACGAAAATATTTTATTAGCAGTTGATGGATCAGAAAACTCCTTACGAGCAACTAGGGAAGCAGTAAAAATAGCTTCCTTACTCCATAAATGTATGATTGAAGTTATCTTTGTCGCTGATTTTTCTAAATCTAAAAACGAAGTCCTACATTCCCTAGGAAAAGAAGAATTAGAACAGTCACGCAAAAAAAAGCTCCTTCCCATAATAGAAGAATTAAAAGCTAATAATTTAACGCATGAAATAAAAATATTGCCGGGTGATCCAGGCCCAACCATAGTACAGTACGCTAATGATAATGAATTTGATCTCGTCGTGATCGGTAGTCGTGGCCTTAACTTACTCCAAGAAATGGTCTTAGGAAGTGTCAGCCATAAAGTAGTAAAACGAGTGGCAGCTCCTGTTTTAGTGGTAAAATAAATATTAAAAGCCATGCTCTTGTTAGTTTAAAATTAAGAGCATGGCTTATTTTATTTATATATATCCCGAGATAACCTTTATAAATTTTCTAATATCTTTTAGATTATTAACCATTATTTCCTCCAAAGTACTCATCATTTTTAATACTTTCCAAGATAGCTGCATTGTATTTTTCTGCATAATAAGCAAAATCAAAATATTCTCTTAAAACTAAAGATTCAAAAGTAGCTCTTTCATTATTGTCTTTTAGAATTATTCCCTGCTGTACAACTATATATTTTAAACTGATAGGGGCTTTATCTAGATTTAATATATCCACTTTTCTTTTTAAAGTTTCCTTACCTCTTTCAATCAAATCTCCCCTAATCATTACATCATCAAAAGAAGAGTATTCCTCCATAAAGCAAATAGCAATATCACTATCACTTTGGTCATTTTCTTCTCCCCGCGCAAAAGAACCAAATAAATAAGCCAATTTAATTTTATATTCTTGATCTATTTCCTTAATAAAATACTTTAGTTTTTGTAAAATGTCCTCTTTCATATTGATTTTCCTTTCAATACCCTTTTCTTAATTCTAACATAAAAGTTTGAAATTAAATAAAAAAACTGCTCACACTGAACAGCTTAAACATACTTATCTATATTATTACCCATATGGGGTAAATTTGCTTGAGGTGATTTGGAAGAAGAACCTAACATTTCATTAATAAAATTGCTCCTTTGTTCAGCCGTATTCATAACCTTTTTCATCATTGCAACCCCTACATCTTGCTGTAACTGAGCCTGACTTTTTATCATAGATAAAGCCGCTATATCCATGGTAATACCTCCTTATTTCCTTTTCTTAGTCTAAATAATCTTTAAATGAGATAGTACAAATAAAGCTAACATCATATTTACTTTCTACAAGTATAATAAACTGTCTTGCACTTTATTTATAGACTTCTTAACTACTTTTGTCAATAGGACCTAGACCACTACAGGAACAATAGCCTCTAGATAGTGACCAAGAAAAGCGTATGAATTATTCCAGGAAAACTTCTATTTTGGTTATCCTATTTTTATTCTAGTACTAGTTTTTGCATTGAAGCACAAAAATACCCTAAATTATTCTCTTTTTAACTTTTCAATTTCTTCTTTAGATAATTTTGTTGCTTCGATAATTTTATCTATCTCAATTCCTATTTCTAATTTGCTCCATTTTATATCTTAGCTTAAATACTTGTAAGGGCAATAGAGTGTACATCTTTTCTTCAATTAAGTATTTTGCATCATATTCCCATTATTTCATCACGGGAACTGTGTATTTAATATTTTGTCTATTTGGAAATATTAGACGCATTTTTAAAGCCATACTCAAACATTCTAATTACCATAGAGCTATCATTTTCTTTTGATTATTCTGGTGTATTTTCTTTTAATTTATGTTTTGATTTGTGTTGTGCTTTATTTTTTGTTATTTGTTTACCACATTAGTCACGCCTTTAGTCTATTTTTCTTATCTTATGTTAAATTAAGTTAAATTTACTTTTCAGTTTTTATTACTTAATATTATTATACCACTTTTAATTTTTATCATCCAGTTTAAGATGTCTGAATTTTCCTAATAATAATTGTGTAAGAGTCCTATATGTTTTTACTAAGATATCTTTAAAAGATCTAACCTCGATCATTTCATGGTCACCTAAAATAAAATCCCCTAGGGCTTTTATTAGTATATGACTCTTGATTATTAATTGGATTATTTCTTTTTTTGTTTGCTTAAATTGCAATAGCAAACATAAACCATAGATATCAAAAGAGATTAAACTGTATGACGCCATTGAAATATAGATAACATCTTAATAATTCAGCTGCATAGCAAATGACACCGATCATAATTAAATGATTGGTGTCGGAGATTTTTATTTATTCTACTGTCTACTTGACAGGGAGCAGTTCAGATTTTATCATAGAAAGCTATTTTAATCTACATACTTTTTTTAAAGGCTGGCAAAATACAATAACTTTTGTTAGTACCGAAGTTACTTAAACTTTCTTATATGATTGAAGGGGGTGATTTGCGTTAAAGGCTTAACGGAACACATTCGTAATATAACTTCATCCATTTCATCTTTATTTGCCCTTTGTTTACTTCTTATTTTTTCGGATATATTTAACAATAATTGATAAGGTTTTTCGTTACTAATAGTCCCAACCTTCTCATTTTGGACTAAGTTTGTTGTCGCTATTATAATATATGATTATTTTTATTTAGACATTCAAGAAATGCATCTAAAAAAATATCCTTACTTAAACTTCATGATAATTTTTATTTTAAGTTGAAAATATGCTCTTTCCTCAGAGTGATAGGATTATAAATATCCCTTACAATTTTAAGCATTCTTTTACTACGCAGATGTCCGATTCCACCCAAGACTTGTTCTTGGGTATATCCTTTAGATAACCCATAGTTTTCGATTTCCGTTGTACTTTTATTTGATCCACTAAGGAAAGTTAAAATATCATTGGTTACTTTTCTTTTCATACAATTATTCCTCCATTTTCTTGTATACTTGGGAATTATTTACTACCCTGTCTACCTCAATAACATTTGCAACTCTACTTTTTCTGATTTCCGATATAAATTTACGTCCGAGGCTTTGTCTTACTTTGAAAGGCACATATATCCAACAATCATTCAGTACTGACTTAACTGTAAATTCTTTATTCGCACTTATCCCATTTACCCTTACAGTCAATAACCTTAATAATTTATAAACAAGCCAAGTTTCAAAAGCTTCTCTATGAAGATTTTCAACCCATTGTGAACAAAGAAAGTATTCTCCACCATCTGTATGCAATATTAAATCGTAATATCGATTATACCCTTTACTATCTCGTTTTTGCTTATCAATATCAACTTGCCTATCTACAAGCTTCAGAATCTCAAAATTAAGGTTAAATACTTCTTTCGAATATTCTGCAGTTTCCATTTTTTCTAGTTCATATTTAGAGATAACATTTTCATTCAAAAACTTAGTAATAAACGTTCTAGCCAATTTTCCTATTTTTAAATTGTGTCCTTTTTCGTCTTCCTCTAAGTTCGCTCCTACTACAAGTGACTCATTGCTAGTTTCTTGAGATAGAATTTTTCTTGCTTTAGTGAGGGTTATATCATCTAATCTAGAAGATTGTACTATATTCTCTAATGCATCTATTTCAAGATCCTCTCTAAAAATTTTCCTTGCACTTGAACTTCTACTTCTCCTAGAGTTTAATGAGAAACCATTATCTCCACTTGGCAGTTGCTCTTCTGGGTTATTATCTTCTTTAAAGATGTAGTAATAATCAACAAATATCCTTTTACCAATTTTATTTAGTAATTTTTCAATACTATCGTCATTTGCTTCATTGGATTCACTGCTAGCGCCTTCTAGTAAATTCTGATAATGTTCGATAGTCATGATTACATGAGTAGGTTTATTGTCTTGAAAAATATATACTTCATTTTCAGATTTCAATTTAGAACAAAACTCACTAAAATTATTTTCTAATTCATTAATGCTTACAATTCTATTAATATCAATTTTCACCCTCTTTACCTCCGATACTTATTTTCTAACATTAATATATCATAACTAACTTTTGTTTGTAAACCCCTAATTTACCCTTAAACAAATTCATATTGCTCTATCCATTGCCATAATTGTTACAACAACACAATCTGCCTTCTCAGTAAAACTTTCTTTATCAGGTTTTATATTTCCGGCAGAGTCTATTTTCATTAAGATGTTATACATCATCCATCATAAGATTGGATGCAATGCGTTCTTCCATTGTTAATTTCCTCAATTTTGTAGGTGATATTTTTGCTAATCTATTAGAGTACCAAAAAAGCAATCCCTTGACTTAGAGATTGAGGTTATTTGTTTTCTTGCTTTACTGTTGTATAGGCTGTAATACCTAGCATGAATCCACTGGTGAAAAGTTCTACTGATTTTACTGTAGCTGCTGTTAGAAAATCTATATCTTTAGTTTTTAGATTTACAAGTTCACTTACTCTTAGACCTGTATAGAGTAGAAGGACAATGGCTGCTCTATCTCTTTGGCTAACTCTTTGTCTATTTTCTAGAAAAAAGAGCAAGCGTTCTACTTCTTCAGTTGATGGTGTTCACGCTATAGTTTTTTCCTACTAAGTATTCTTTGTAGCTGTCGCTACTTTTGGTACTGACGATATTTAGGGGTCAAATTTAGGTGTGAACTCAAATAGGTTCAACTGTCTGTAGAATTTAGATTATTCAGTGAGTTTTTCTAATTCATTTCTTGTAGGTTTGTTGGCATCATTAGAAAGCTGGATTTTGCTCTTTTTCTGAATTATTTTTCAGCGAGAATGGTCACTATTTTTCAGCCAGTTGGTGCTCTAGACAAATAGTTGCTCCTGCTTTTTCTTCTGTACTAGTTCGTGCTGCAGTTGTAACTCCAGTAAAGTCAACTACATCATCTGCAACTGCTTTTGCTTTTGTAGTTACACCTACGGAAGCTGTTCCTGTATTTGCTCCAGCAATCGTACCACCAGAAACTGCGATATTACCTTCAGTCCTTTAAATAAGCCTGTTGCTGTTGCTGCTACAGTTATTGCCCCTGCTGCATTACTAACACTAAAGTTCCCTTTTAATATATTATTCTTTGCCATTACTTCTTTTAGAGCTGCTGTTTGCCCATTTGTAGCAGCTGCAGTTAGAGTTGCAGTTTGAGTAGCTTCAGTAGTTGTTACTTTACCACCAGTTAAGTTAGCATTTTTAGCCTTTCCTGTTTCTGCTAAGTTTGCTTTACCATCACCAGCTAAAAGTTTTTGGGTATTAAACTCAGTGGTATTCCCAATACGGTTAATTTCTGATGTTAGCTGATTCATTTCTTTTTGGATTTCTTCACGGTCAACTGTTACGTTAGTATCATTGGCTGCCTGGTCAGCTAGTTGTAAAATGCTGTGTGTTTCATTTAGAGCACCCTCAGCCGTTTGAATCATAGAAATACCATCTTGAGAGTTTTTGGCTGCTTGATCTAAACCACGAATCTGACCACGCATTTTTTCAGAGATTGCAAGACCTGCTGCGTCATCTCCTGCTTTGTTAATTCTTAGACCTGAAGATAATTTCTCCATTGATTTGCTTTGAGCATTAGGTGGGCATAAGAAAATGGAAGAATGAAAAACAGGTGTTCATAGGAAATTATTAGAACCTATTCATCATTTCTCCCATTAGAACTGCCTTTGCTAGGCATTTGTTTCTAACAAGGCATGGGTTTCTCGTTCGTACCCATACTTTTGGAAAAACTCTATCAACGCTACTTCAAAGATTTCCCTTTGGTTGATATTCTTTTCCTTGCTAAAGTCTCTAACCATTTGGTCTAGGGGATTGGTCATATGAACTGATTTGGTCACAAATGTTCCTTTGAGGGTAAAGCGAGGTATCTGCCCTGACAGTATTGCCAGTACTGACGGTAAACACACACTTTGGAGGGCTTCTTTGTTTGTAGCTAGCCATTCTAACAATGGCAAATATTTTTCTAGTCCATCATTTTCAGTGGGCAGAGAACTCTCCTGCGCACCGTCAATACTAACAGTAGCAGCACTTTCAGCAACTTTAGGTGTTGGTGGGGAAGCAGAAATATAGTTCCCTGCTTCCTGTGACCATTCAAAACCTTTTGATTTCATATAGCGTGCCATTTCAATATGGTTTTCAAAACCCACCTTGAGAGCGGTCTCCTTGGGATCAGCCCCTTCCTTGTTCAGTTCCATGACTACCCTTCGAACTCTGTCTGATTGAAAACTCACTATAGTTTCAAGCGGTGCATTGAGAACATCTGCTGGCACATAGGTTCCTCTAGTTTTGTCCCAAAGAAAATTCTTGCGGTTCATATATCCATCCATAGAACGATAGGTTGAGTACCGAAATTGCTCGGCTACTTCTTCTCTAGAAAAACCTTCCCCAAGCAATTGCAAAATCTTTTTGACCTTATCATCATAGATAGGTTCTAATGGTTCTACTTTTGCCACTTCTATTCCTCCCCTACAATGTGTTGACAGCACCAACAATTTCTTCAATTTAGGGTTGATCGGTACTCATTTCATCTTTGTTGTCGCAACTGCTAGTACTGACGGTAAATACAAGGAAAATAAGTAGCTAGACATTTCTTTTCATCTATTTTTTTTCATTTTCTAATTTTTTCTGCTTGAACCCCTTTTTGAACCTTTTCTATCGTCAGTACAGGTAATAACGTCAAAATGATTGTACTTACAGTACTGACGACAAACATAGAGCTTGCATAAAAAAAATACTCCAACCTCTACTTAGGAGATTAGGAGTTCCTTACAAGAATTCATCATTATTCTGGGCTTCTGTGATATCTAACACGAACTGAACAACTTACCTGGTTGAATCTACAGTAGACCCTAACTTATTCTTTTTCCAGTTTTTTTATTTCTTCTTTAGATAACTTTGTGGCTTCCACAATCTTATCTATCTCAATTCCTAATAAAAGAAGGTTTCTGGCTACATTTTTGCGTTCTTCTTTTCTTCCTTCTTTTATTCCTTCTTTTCTTCCTTCTTTTCTTCCTTTTAATTCTCCTCTAGCAAGTGCTTTTTCGGCTACAACTGGATCATACAGTGTTCTAGTCATAGAAAAAACCTCCTCTACTAATTTTTTATCTTCTCCGTATTTATCATTTAAATATTCAAATAAATTCCCTACTGCTAATAATACTTTATGTAGGTCATCGCCATTAATTTCGTCTTTTTCATATAATTTTTTTGCTTCTAGGGCGATATGTTCGGCTTCTCTTTTTGCTTCTAAAACGGCTTTTCTTAAATTAGTCTTATTATTTTTATTTTCGTCTCTTTTTCTTAAGGACTCCATCTTATACCTTAGCTTAAATACTTGTAAGGGCAACAGCGGATACATTTTTTCGTTAATTAAAGTTCTAGCATCATATTCCCAGTATTTCATCACAGGAACTGTGTATCTAATATCTTGCCCATCTGGGAATATTAACCTCATTTTTAGTTCATCTTTAATATTAGAATTTTGCTCGATAAAAATTACTAATTGTCGTGGAATATAAATAACAGTTTCTGCGTCATTATTATATTTTGCAACTTCTTTAGCCTTTTTAAAGCCATACTCAAACATTCTAATTATCATAGAGTTATCATTTGTGGTTTGTAATTCAATATGATAATGATAAGGCTTGCCGCCCTGTGACGAGAGTTTTAGGAATAAATCGCCCCTGATAATATCATATTCATCTGAAATAAATTCATTATTTTCAAAGGTTACATCGGTCATATTTACATCAAAATTTTCTTTAAATAAGCTATTCATCATTTGAATTAATACTTTTTTAGAAACCCCAAATAAAGATTTTAAGATTTCATCTAATTTAACCCTAGAGCTATCATTCTCTTTTGATTTTTCTGGTATATTTTCTTTAAATTCATGTTTTGATTTGTCTTGTGATTTATTTTTTGTTTCCCTATCTAACATTTTAGTCACGCCTTTTTGCTTTCTTAATACTATTATACCACTTATAATTTTTATCATCCATATTTAAGGTGCCTGAATTTTCTTAATAATCTATATATACTAGACCTATCTTTTATCATTAAACTATTTTCTACTTAGTTAAGATTTATATCAAGAAAGCTGCTCATATTAAATAATGAACAGCTTAATAAATAAATTCACCTTATTCTCTTTTTAGCTTTTCAATCTCTTCTTTAGTTAAACCTGTAATATCAATGATTTCAGCAACTGGCATACCTTTAATTAGGAGTTTTCTTGCCACGTTTTTGCGTTCTTCTTTTCTTCCTTCTTTTCTTAACCTTTCAGCGGTAGTCATAATTAGCTCTCTCCCTTCAGGATAGATTCTTTCTATTTCTTCAGCTATATTTTTAAGGTCTTCTTCATCTAAACTTTCTCCTACATTAAACACATACTTTAAAAATGTTTCAAAATATTCTATTCCTGTTTGCCTATCTTCTAGTTCTCTAAGATATTTAGCAGCTAGTGTTATTGTTTCTTTTAGCCCTTCTTTATCTTTAATAAATATATCCCTAAATATTGTAAGTATTATTTTAAGCTGGGCTATTCCTTTGATATCTTCATCTTTATATTTAGATACATCATATAGAAGATATTTATAATTAGGTATAAATTCCTTTATTTCTTCTGGAAGTTCTTCATATCCTTCAATCATTTCTCCTAAGGTTGTTCTTATCTGCCATTTATTTTTTCCATGATATATTACTAAAGGTATTATTATTGGTAGCTCATTAGTATGTTCTTTTGTAATTTTTGCTTCCCAAATTTCTACCATATACTTTAGTAGTTGAAAGGCTATATTTTTACTTGTATAACTCTTATGTTCAAATAAAAAGTAAATATATCCTAGTCTTTCATTTATTTTTACCCCAAATAATAAATCTGAAAAGTATTCATTAAGGTTCTTATCTATAAAACTATCTTTTAGGGGTATTAGGGTATTTGTATCTATAATATTTATAATGCTCTCTGGCAAGTAATTATTTATAAAATCCTTTGTCACTTTGACATCGGAAAAGGTTTCCTTGAAAATTTTATCATGGGAGTTTTGTATTTTCACTTTTGTCACCTACCTACTTATATTATACAACAATCCTTCCTAGTATGCCATTATATGCAGGATAGCTTTCTTAGAAAACCTTCCCTACCCCCTTTCATCCGTTTTTACCGTCAGTATCAACACTAGTGGCAAAGGGATTTGTTGCAGATGTTTCGTATAGTTTTGCATGGTAGTTTTTCCTGTGGGATGTCGCTACTTTTGGTACTGACGATATTTTAGGGTCAATTTTAGGTGTGAATCAAAAAAGTGATAGGACTAGTTGTAGAATTTAGATTATGCAGTGAGTTTTCCTGCTTCATTTTTGGTAGGTTTGTTGGCTTGAATGAAAAGCTATACTTGATTCTCTTTCAGCATTATTTTTCAACGAGAATGGTCACTATTTTTCAGCCAGCAGGTGCTGCTCTAGCAAATACTTGCTCTAGGTTTTTCATGTATTTTTCAATCACAAAAATAGCCCAGCTATTTTCCCTAAACTAGTGGCTCCTGCTACTTCAATAGCAGCTACTATTGCTACTGCTGTTCCTGCTTTTTCTTCTGTACTAGTTCATCCTGCCGCTAGATATCTGGATGGCTGTTCCAGCCGTTGTAGAAGATGATGAAATGGCGGTCTGGGTATACTTGGTCATCTAGATAGTAGAGACATCTCGAGTACTCGTTTGCGTGTTTCATGCCTAGGTCAGCACACAAGGAAAAACTGTCTGGATTAGTGATTTCTACTACTAGGTATTCATTATGTGGGGGTTCTATTGAAGGATTATTTTTTCCTTGGAGATTTTCTTCTCTATCTGCTTTTAAACCTTCTGCTATGGTTTTTAGCTGAATACCTGGGGCAGGTTGTTTGCCGTTGTAGAATACTAAGAATGGTTCTGTTTCATCCTCTAGCCAGCTGTTTTCAGAAGGGATATCTACTTGGATTACTCCTTCAAAGTTACCATGGTCAAGACCATAGGTTACTACTGTATCATAGTCATCTGAATCTAGGATTTGGACTACACTTAGCTTTGTTTTACTCATTTCATTCACTCCTTGATTTTTAATATCAAGGTAATAATATATGTTTTACTTTGCTTTATTTACATTTCTAAATAGGAAAAGAGACCCTAGCATGGCTAGAGCCTCCTCTAAATAGTTTAAGATTAACGAAGTAATTGTAATACTCCTTGAGGTTGTTGATTTGCTTGCGGATCGTCAATTATCTTTCGATAACTGCCAGACTATATCTTCAACCATTTTCTTTCTTTGAGTACTAATGATTGTCGGGTACTTCGGGGAACCTCTTACCCCTACGGATCTCATCACCATAGCCTATTGCTTTAGGTGGTACATCCTAGTCGTTGAACCTTCTCCATCCTTTCGGAACAGGAGCTCGGCTGCTGATTATCCAATCTACCTCTTTTTAACCTTTCACGCTTACCTTTTCAGGTTACGTTGTAGGGAGGTTAGCTCTAAGGAAGTTCCAGCAATTCACCCGATTTGCACTTAAAGGTTACCCCTTAAGGGACCCTGTAAATAACTACCTTAAGAGTTGTAATATTCCTTGAGGCATGCTATTTGCTTGAGCCATCATAGCTTGAGCAGCTTGAGCTAAGATACCATTCTTAGTACTTTCCATGATTTCTTTAGCCATATCTACGTCACGTACACGAGATTCTGCAGCTGTTAAGTTTTCAGAAGATGTTCCTAAGTTGTTGATAGTATGTTCTAAACGGTTTTGAATAGCACCTAACTTGGAACGTTCAGCAGAAACATTTTTGATAGCTTTGTCAATAGATTCTAATGCTAACGATGCACCAGATTGAGTTGACGCATCTACACCTGAAATACCTAAAGCTGATGTTCTCATATCATTAATACCAAAAGTAATAGTTTGCCCTTTATTAGCACCAATTTGGAAGGTCATACCACCATTACCACTAGCATCAGTTTGAGCTTGTGTCAAACCTAGATCTTTAACAGATGTTTTTCCTTCATAATCTTTAAACGTTACAGTTCCACTTTCACTTGTGATTTCAAATCTACCATCTTTAGTTGCATTAACTTTAACTTGCTCTACATAACCCTCTTCTCCAGCAGACTTACCTTGCAATGTGTTATAACTATCTACCGCAGTTTTAATTGCTGTTTGTAGGGCAGTTGCTGCAGCATCCATAGTTGTAGTATTATTTTCAATATCAGAACCAGTTGCTACTTTCATTTTAACACCATTTAAATCCATTTCAAAAGTAGCACCGCTAGAAACTGTGGATCCATTAAACTTATTGGTACCAGTATTTGTTGAAGCATCTGCAGTCACATCACCAGCAGTATCAGACATAATTAATGCACCAACACTGGTAGCAGCACCTTTAGTCGTAAGAGCTACAACAGAGTCAGTACCTTCTGTTCCACTTTTGATTACCAATTTTGCAGTAGCAGCTGTAGCACTATCCAAATAACCTTCTACATGCTGCACTGTTGCTCCAGCTGGATTTTGAGCATTGTATTGATCAATTGCCTCATTTATTTTACTGGTAATTAGATCTTTCACAGAACTCAGTTGCGAGATATTAGATCCAGCCCCAATTGCTTTAATTTTATCCTTTTGTTCAGTTGTTAATAAAGTATCCCAATTAACTTCAATTGAGTGTCCATCAATATTAAAAGTATCCTTTTGAAAAGTGGTAGATGAGAGATCTGCAGCAAGAGCTTGTGCAGCAGTCATTTTACCGGCTTCAAGTTTACCCACTACAGCACTTGTAGTACTATTAGTACCAATAGTAGCACCTGAAGACTGAAGGTTACCATTAAGTAGCTTCTGAGTGTTAAACTCAGTAGTATTACCAATACGATCAATTTCTTCCTTTAATTGTTTAACTTCATCTTGAATAGCTTTACGATCTTCAGCAGTGTTAGTACCATTAGCTGATTGATCTGCAAGTTCACGCACTCTTTGTAGAATACTGTGAGTTTCATTCAATGCACCTTCAGCAGTTTGAACCATAGAAATACCATCTTGAGCGTTAGCACTCGCTTGGTTTAATCCACGAATCTGGCCACGCATTTTTTCAGAAATTGCAAGACCTGCTGCATCATCTCCTGCTTTGTTAATACGAAGACCTGATGATAATTTCTCCATTGATTTACTTTGAGCTGTTGTTGCTCCATTCATCTGACGAAAAGCAACCTCAAATATCAAAAATCTTCCTAACCTTGAAACCCTTGTGGCTCAAAGAACTTGCAAATCATTTTGAAGCATCATTAGGAAAACTATATATAATGGAAGGAACTCATTCCAAAACATTAGGTGGGCATAAGAAAATGGAAGAATGAAAAACAGATGTTCATTAGGAAACCATTAGAACCTGCTCTTCATTTCTCCCATTAGAATTCCATTTGCTAGACATTTGTTTCTAACAAAGTCTGTGTTTCTCGTTCGTACCCATACTTTTGGAAAAACTCTATCAATGCTACTTCAAAGATTTCCCTTTGGTTGATGTTCTTTTCCTTGCTAAAATCTCTAACCATTTGGTCTAGGGCATTGGTCATATGAACTGATTTGGTCACAAATGTTCCTTTGAGGGTAAATCGAGGTATCTGCCCTGACGGTATTGCCGATACTGACGATAAACACAGACTTTGGAGGGCTTCTTTGTTTGTAGCTAGCCATTCTAACAATGGCAAGTATTTTTCTAATCCACCATTTTCAGTGGACAGGGAACTCTCCTGCGTACCGTCAATACTAGCAGTAGCAGCACTTTCAGCAACTTTAGGTGTTGGTGAGGAAGCAGAAATATAGTTCCCTGCTTCCTGTGACCACTCAAAACCTTTTGATTTCATATAGCGTGCCATTTCAATATGGTTTTCAAAACCCACCTTGAGAGCGGTTTCCTTGAGATCAGCCCCTTCCTTGTTCAGTTCCATAACTATCCTACGTACTCTATCTGATGGAAAATTGACTATAGTTTCAAGCGGAGCATTGAGAGTATCTGCTGGCACATAGGTTCCTCTAGTTTTGTCCCAAAGAAAATTCTTGCGGTTCATATATCCATCCATAGAACGATAAGTGGAGTACCGAAATTGCTCGGCTACTTCTTCTCTAGAAAAACCTTCCCCAAGCAATTGCAAAATATTTTTGACCTTTTCATCATAGATAGGTTGTAATGGTTCTGTTTTTGCCATTTCTATTCCTCCCCTACAATGTATTGACAGCATCTTTCAAATCGTCCATATGGCTATGAACATAGATACTGGTGGTTTTGAGGCTACTATGTCCTAATAATTTTGAGATTTTGACTAGGTGAACATCGTTTTTGACTAGCTTAGAGGCAAAGGAATGGCGGAGAATATGAGCGGTGACTTTCTTTTTCCAACCTAGAGCACCTGTTGTTTCTCTAAATACTTTTGCTACTCTTGTAGGTGAAAGGGTACCTGATATTCTTGTAGCAAAGAAATATTCAGAGACTACTTTCCAGTTCTCATTGTAGTCCACCAATAGTTTTTTCAATTTGGAGTTGATCGGTACAAACCTATCTTTGTTTCCCTTGCCATGCCTAATATGGATGAGATTATCCTCTAAGTTCACATCTTCGACCTTAAGATTTAGACATTCAGAAATACGCATCCCTGTATAATAGAGGGTTTGGGCTACTAATCGTACCAAGTCGTGCTTGATAGCTGCCACAAACAGGTTGACTTCTTCTTCCGATAGATAGTGTCGCTCTTTTTGCTGGCACTTGATAGGTTCTAATCTTGCGGTCACATTTTGGCTGCACCACTGGCTTTTGTAGGCGTAGCTGAAAAAGGAACGCATACTTCCTAGTACCCTTTTTCTACTGATAGGTTGATAATGTTTGATTTCCTTCAAATAATAAAGATAGTTTTCAATATCTTCTTGTGTAATATCTTCTAAATATATTAGGCAGTTGTATTTTTCTTGTAGATAGCGGTTCAGAAGGGTTAGATCTTCATAATAAGCTCTAATAGTGACTGGACTTCTTTCTATGTTCGCTTGATACCTTCCAAATAATTTGACTGCTTGCATAAATAACATATGACTAATTCCTCCTTCCAGTGATTCAAAATAATAATATATAGTCGAAAATTGTGCTAAAACCCTTTGGATGCCAATAGGTTAGGAAATGGTCTTTCGGGGCAACTGTTTTTGAGCCCCGAAAGTCCCTTAGAAAACTCTAAATCTATCTTTTCTTTCTGAATGGGCGAACAACAATGACATTCTCCCAAACATTGCCCTTTTCATCTGTACGATGTTCGATGGATACCCTCACCTTTTTTCCTTCAACACCTTTCAAATTGAACCCTGAAGTTGGTGCTGCACCTAGAATTCCCTTTAGAATTGAGTATAGTCTACTTCTAGGATCCATGCTTCGATTCGCTACAAATGGCACGGTAACCTTCTCTCCTGTTTCTGGATTCTTGATAATAAATGGTAAAGTAATCTTTACCCAAGGACCATATTTTCCTTCCTCTTTTTCTGCTTTAGGCTTACCTACCGTACCCAAATAATCAGTCTCATCTAGCTTTGGTTGTCTAAGAGATTCCTTGAGGGTAAATAGATCATCATCGTCCTCGTCTGATTCATCCACTTCAAAGTCATCGTCATCATCATCTTCGTCTGATTCATCGAAAGTGTCAGCATCCAAATCGAGTTCTTCCTCATCTAGTTCATTTTCATCATACTCAAAGTCAACATCATCATGGCCTTGATCCAATTCCTCTAATTCTTCATCATCAAAAAAATCAAGTTCATTGTCGTCTACATCTTCCTCACCATCAAAAAGATTGTCCTGATTTACAGTCCCCACATTTGCAAACATTTCATCTAATTCATTCATCTCTTTAGCCATTTTTAAATTCCTCCATTTTTTTAAAAGTTTCATTGATATCTTTTACTGATATTTTTTAGGGGTCATCGGGGCTCTGTTTTGTGCCCCGAATTCCCAGGTTCGACACTATTGAGCTACTCTGCCTTCATCATCACTATCAAGCACATTTCGGTACACATGTAGGACCCTTGGTCTTAATGGTTTTTCCTTTGGATTTGCTCTTCGCTTAGGAATGTTTTTCTTAATACAGCGGTGAACATTTCCTTCTGAATCCTTTTCAACTTGAATCATGTTGGCGTGTTCAAGGTTCTTCCAAAGTGTACGATCTTTGACTGGAAATGCTTCTCCACGACTTGCTAAAAATTTTACCACCGCATTATAAGTTGCATCTGGGAGTAAGTAGTAGAAGGTCTCATCCGACCAACCAATATGCTCTCCAGCAATAGAATCAAATTCATAGTGGCTAGTGGACTTCTTAATCGGATCGATTCGCACTTTGGACATAGAGAGCAATTCACCAAGGATTCTAGTGAAAATTTGTTCTGGTCTTTCTTGGTTCACTTGACCTCCTTGTTTCTGTACTAGTGACACAAGAACATCTTCTGCTTCTCCCAACATTTCTTTTACCTCATCTGATGATGTCACATCAAGTGATTCCATGTAGCCCAGCATCAAATCATAGGCAAGGTAGAGCCATGCTGCTGCCTCACCAAGACGTCCATGTGCTGCGTTCTTTTGGAACTGTTCACGCTTCTCTTGGAATTGCTCCAACAGGATTTCTGGAAGATCGTCCATTTTTGGCATTAGCCATTTGATGTAACCCACCATTGCTTCCGAAAGCAATAGACCATCATTCTGAATCTTTGTTAACATCTTTAAATCCACATCTCCAGACTTAATTTCTGCACCTATAAAACGTGCGACCGATGATTGACCTTGCGGCAAATCCTCACCAGTAACCAACCCCATTCCCCTAGGAGCATACGTTTTTTGAAACTCTGTGGTTGATTTCAGACGTCCTCTTCCGATTCGATCCCCAAACATTCGCAAGATTCTTTGTGCTGTTTGTGCCATTTTCTGAGCTTCATAACGGCTTGCTTCTGGGTGATAATCGTCAATTAGTAGCAATGTATCCTTGGTCACAAAAGATCGTTTTTCCAAAGCATTTGCAGTATCTTTGAAACTAGCAGGTGGATTTTTGCTGATAAATTCTGCTCCAAAGTGTGCAAGGAATGCTAGACTCAGGGAAGTTTTTCTCGAACCTGTTAGCCCATGCAACCAAAGAATAAAGTTTGGCTCAATGCCTGCTTTTCTAAGCACCTCAACAAGCGGTGATAAATATACCAATGCCAGTAAAGGTATAGTAATATCCAACGGGGCTATCTTTAGCAAAGAAAAACTTGTTTCCGCAGCCTTCTTTGCATCTCTGATTTCTGATGGTAAAGCATAGCGGGCTAGTTCCTTCTCTACTTCAACTGTGATGTTCTCAGCACCGATACATCCTTCCGAATGCAGGTACACCCAACTGCCATCATCTAATTGACACCAACCCAGATGGGTAAAAATCCGATGTTGTACAACTTCCTTTGCCATGTTTTGTACAGCATCTCTACATAGGTCTTTACGATTTTGTCCTGCTCGGATGGAAGCCTCAATGCCCCAGTTTTTCAACACCCAGCTCATTATTGGGAATTCGGATGCAGAGACATCAATGGCAGGTAATGGCTTTGCATCTTTAAGCACACCTTCGATTCTAAATGTCCGATCTTCGGTCACACCATCATCCCGTATCACTTCCATCGTTGGCCTTGCCACAAAGTTTGCGACTGTGAATGGATTCCCTTTTTTGTCAAATGAACATAGATTACCATGGTGATCTATGGTGTAATCATCAACTGAATCTAATGCCTGGATGTATGGTTGATAGACAGGATCTGTTGGTAGCGTAGGACCATCCATCATGTTTCGAATGAACGAACCTGGAGAATTAGTTATCTCTTCATCATTCAGATTTAGTGTGGAATGGCAACCTTCGATAGTTTCTTCCCCACAACCGAAAGTCGAACAACGGACCATTGGCCCCGTTCCATTCTCATCTGTCTCTGCAATCAAAGATAGACTTCTTGCATCACTACGTTCGTCATGCTTGTCTGACGACTTTGAAAATAGTTTAGCTGCCTCATGCTGCCCTGCATTAACTAGAAGTCTCATCCAATTGTGCCAATCTTCCTCACTGATGCCTTGAGCTTGTTGTTCTTTCCAGCTTTCTTGAAAAAGCGGACATTTACCAGCTAGTCTCTCTAAAACACCTACAGCTTCTTTTGGCTTCTTTGCTGCTTTTTGACTAGCTTTCTTTTGTTCCTTTGGCTTTTTCCCCGTCATCAAGTCAATCATCCATTGAGGAGCCTCTGCTACTTCGATACTAGAAGGTCCCTTGCCTTTCATCCAAAAATATTCCTTTCCATTTGGATGAATGGATGGTGGCATGATTGTCTGTTGTCCCTCTCCAAGAAGTGCAAGCTCATTGTGCTCCCCTTCTAAAGACTCCACATACTTTTTTGGAACCAGCCCCTTCGGAATGCGGTACAAAAGACGAATACCACCACCTGGGGTTTTAAATGACCATGTGTCAGGAAGATCTCCATTACTGACTTCTTTCAACCGAGCAATCCCTTTTTGACCATCTGCATCAATTCCAACTAAACCTGAAGCTTGTCCAAGCACTAACCCAACATTGGAATTAGGATACTTCGTACCCCATTCATCAAGCTCTTCTTTTGTCGGGACCCCTCGTTTTTGCCAGCTGGAAATCTTAGGTACCTTTTCCTTGCAAGGAACCACTGCCAGATGGAACTTGTTAGCATAGGTTCGTAGGTAATGGGCACGTTTGTCTTGTTGTTGATTCATCAAAATCACCCTTCATATTTATTTTCCATAGAACATTATTTTTTCATGATAGGGCATTCGGGGCTTCCCCCTTTTCCCCTCAAAAAACAATACCTTCGTTTCGAAAAAGCATCAGTACTTGAACTTTAGCAATACTTACTGCTACTTTTTATTTAAGAGTTTTTGTCTCTGTAATTAGATACTACTATAGATTCGTTTGAGCAATTAAAAGCCCAAATCAAAAAAAATTTTGGCCCCCTAGTTTCGCCTCTAAAAAAACAAAAAAGTCACATGAACATATAGATGCTCATAGTGACTTTCCATTTTTATAATTATTCAGGAAGTTTTCTACTCTTTCAAATTCCTCTTTAGAAGGACGTTTTAACCTTTCAATTCTATCGCTCAACCTTTCTTCACGGAATGTATTGTAAACTTGCACTTTATATCATCCAAAAAGCCCATAATTTTAGCAAATTAAAATATCTATAAAAATAAATCACCCTGATTTAAATTGCTAAAGATTAAGCAAAATAAATTAGGGTGATAAAAATGCAAAAAATATATGATTTTAAAATTAGTCCATTTATTTATGAAAAATTAGGTGTAGAAAATAAATTTCCAGTTTTAAATACATGCCCTGCATGTAAAGCCAACGTAATTTTAAAAAGACATGGTTTCTACTATAGAAATATTTATCTACTTAAGAGAAATCTTAGAATTCCTATCTGTAGATATTACTGTCCTTCCTGCCAAAAGACCACTTCTTTGCTTCCGATATTTCTTATACCTTATTATCAATTACCATTAAAGCTTATTTTTACGGCGATAAAAGAAAAAATACTGCATGGAAAAAATATATTTTCATTAGTCCGTCAACATTTAAGCTTTCTTAAAAAAAGATTCTTTAAAAATCTTAATATCATGGAAGCATTTTTTAGAGATTTAAAGTTTAAAGATTTCATCCCTAAGGATATCAATAAAAAGGCCATGAAGATCGTCAAAATGATTTGGGTATCCCCAGAAGAAACCTTTAGCAGAAAGTTTTTTCATCATTTTTCACGATCATTCATGACACCATAACATTTTAATTTTACCCTAAAAAGGACATTTTAATACTTCAAATATCTGACCACACACCTTTTGCGTTTAAAGTAGTTTTAAGGATTATTAAAATATCTTTAATGGTCTTTATATCACTTTAAATTAAGGAGGGGTAACTTTTATGGATGAAAGTACCAGGGAAAGTATTGCACTTTTTCGCTATGGCTTAATTGCGCCCATTTTAAATGGACAGGTTAAAAGTCAAAAAGAATATTTGGCCCAAATAGCTACTATAAAACATGATGTTCCTCATTATGGACTTAAAGAGTTTTCACCAAAGACAATAGAATTCTGGGTAAGGTATTACCGAAGGTATGGTTTTGACGGGTTAAAACCTAAAGGCAGAAGCGATAAAGGTTCTTCAAGAAAAATTCCTGCAGAACTTAGCGAGAAAATTATTCTTAAAAGGAAAGAATCCTTGGGACTAAGTGTTACTCTTTTTTATGAAAGTTTAGTTAAAGAAGGATTGTTTTATCCTCATAATATTTCTTATACTACTGTTTATCGTTTTCTAAAAAAAGAAAATCTAGTAGAACATACAGAAAGTATTACTAATGAGCGAAAAAGATTTAGTTATGATAAGGTAAATCAATTGTGGCAAGGGGATACCCTTTATGGTCCATATATTAAAGTGGGAGGAAAAAAAGTAGGCACATATCTTTTAGCTTTCATTGACGATGCCTCAAGACTCGTTCCTTTTGGTCAATTCTTTTTAGCTGAAAATATAAATTCTCTAAAAACAGTTTTTAAAGAATCTATTTTAAGAAGAGGAATACCAAAGCTTGTTTATGTAGATAATGGGAAGATTTTTCAAAGTGGAGATTTTTCTTTAGCCTGTGCTTCCCTTGGAATTACACTTATTCATACTAAGCCTTATGACCCAGCAGCTAAAGGTAAGATAGAACGTTTCTTTGGAACAGTCAGAACTAGATTTTTACCTACTTTAGATAAAGAAGCTAATTTTTCTTTAGAAGATTTAAATATTTCTTTTTGGAAATGGCTTGAGGAGGATTACCATAGAAGAAACCATACAGGAATTAACATGCCTCCTCTTGATTTCTTTATTTCTCAATTTAGTGAAGTTAAAATGTGTGCTAATCCTAAAATTTTAGATGAAGTATTTTTAAAAAGAGTAGTACGTAAAGTCAAACATGATGCTACTATTTCTTTAAATTCTATTTTATATGAGGTGCCTTTTAAATATATTGGAGAAAAGTTAGATATCAGATATTCTGAAGATAATTTAGATGAAATATTTATTTATCTTGATGGAAAAAGAATAGACTCTGGTAAAAAGGTCTCTTTTAGTGATAATACCAAGATTAAAAGAGCTAAAAATATTAAAGATCCTTCTCCTTTAGCCTTTAAAGAAATTAATAAAGGGAGGGAGAATTAAATGTTTACTTCTTTTTATTCTTTAGCTAAGAGACCTTTTTCTAAAGAAATTGAAACTAAAAATTTATTCCCTTCTGAAAGTTTTACTGAATTATCAGCAAGACTTAATTATTTAAAAGATTCAAGGGGTATTGGCGTAGTTGTAGGTGAGCCAGGAGCAGGTAAGACTTCTACTTTAAGGAGTTTTGTCAATTATTTAAATCCATCTTTATTTAAGGTTATTTATTTTCCTCTTTCTACAGGAACAGTGATGGACTTTTACCGTGGACTTGCTTATGGATTAGGGGAAATGCCTGGTTTTAGGAAGGTGGATTTATTTAGACGGATTCAAAAGGGTGTAACCACTTTGCATAATGAAAAGAAAATCACACCTGTTTTTATTTTAGATGAGATGCAGCTTTCTAGTAACAAATTTTTAAATGATCTTAGTATTCTTTTTAACTTTTCTATGGACTCAGATAATCCTTTTGTGCTTATTTTAGCTGGTCTACCATATCTTATGGATAGGCTAGCTTTGGCTCATAACCAATCTCTTAACCAACGTATTATTATGAGATTTAAGGTTAATCCTCTATCAAAAGAGGAAGTTAATGCTTATATTAATCACCATCTAAATTTAGCTGGTGCTAATTATGAAATATTTTCTCCTATGGCCTTAGAAGCCATAGCTAGCCGGACTCATGGCTGGCCTAGGCTTATTAACAATTTAGCTACTAATTGTCTCCTTTATGGCTGTCAAAAAAGACTAAATACCATTGATGAGGAGGTTGTGATGAAGGTTTCTAATGAAACAGGATTATAATTGCCGGGATTTCCCGGCTTTTTTCATATCCTAAAAGACTATGCTAATGTGAAAAAAGTCTTGGAAAATCCTAATTTAATTTGATAAATGCACTTTTAAAGCAAGAATTTTACCCTGCTTTAATTTGAAATTTAGATACTGGTTTATTGTGCAAGTTCACAATGTATGTAACGCTTCTAAAATGATTCCCCAGCCTTCGTCCAAGCTTAATTCCCTCTGATCGGGGGCTTCGTCATTTTCTATACCTTGTTCAATCATTTCTTGACTAATATTAAAAAGTTCATCTAACCTATAATCAGATACATATTGAACAATTGATTTCATTTCCTCATGCATCTCTTTTAAGCGCATCTTATAAAAGCGCAATAAATTTATTTTATCCTCATCATTTAGAGTATACTCGGTAACGATTGGAATCATTTCTTCTATATCTGTTTCTATCTGTTTTAACAAATCCTCTTTTATATCGGATATTACCTTCGCTACAGAATATCTCGTTAAAAAGTACATTCGATTCCTTTCCAATTGATATTTTCCATCATCGACCTTCCCATCCATTATTAACTCCACATCTCCGATTATCTGTTTTAATTCTTTAATAGGAATACCAGTGAAATCCTTTTTTCTAACCTTCTTCATCACTTTTGATGTGTAATTATGGAGCAGTTTTTTTACTATCTTTTTCTTTTCTACTGGGATTTCAAATGTATCATCCTCTACTTTTCTTAATACATTGATGTCAATCCCTAAGCTAGTAAGGATTTCTTTGAAACGTGATTTCTGTTTATTATAGTAATTTTGGAAACTCTTCTCTTCAAAATCCTCTTTTGACTTTTCTTTTTCTTTTTGTGATTTCTCTTCAAAAAGCTCCTCACATATTTTGTACAATGACACAAAGCAGCCTTCATTACTCATTTTCAATCACTCCTTTCTAAAAGAATACCAAAAAAATAGATTTTTTCCATACTTGACAGTAGCCTTTTCAGGGACTTCTGGGGCCTTCCCTGAATTCCCCAAACATTGGAACTAGACCACAAACAGCGTTTTTCCTCTAGCTTCTGCAAAAAAAAGCTAATCACTTCCAAAAGGTGAGTGATTAGCCTTTTCTTCAGCCAATTTAGAAAATCATTTTACCTTATATTCTTCTTAGACAATTCTTCCAAAGCAATCGATAAAAAAGCACATACCACTTTCTTGATAATAACAATTTGCTTAGTATCCATCCTTTTCCCCTCCAATTAGTAGTCATTGGGAAACATCATAGTACAATGCGAACCATCATCCCAAATCCAAGTAGTTGTATCAATGGGTTGACTCTCTGTCAGTTCTAATTGGACAATCATTTCCATTGACGGTTGTGGTTCTTGATTGTTCCTGCGTCTGTCCATTATCCTCCAAAGAATTACTTGTATTTCAACACTTACATTTGATGCTATTTATTTCGTTGCATATCTTGGTTTGCCCGTTTAAATATTTTTTGCCACCACCCTTATAATAGATTGACCGCAAATAAGAAGATAAGGAGTTATTAATTACAATTTATTATTAGCAATTTTTATTTACTTCAACATAGGTTATGCTTTTCATCTGTAGCACAAAAATAACCTCAATCCCTTGGCTTAGAGATTGAGACTATTTGTTTTCTTTATTTACTGTTGTATAGGCTGTGATACCTAGCATTAATCCGTTTGTGAAAAGTTCTACTGTTTTTACAGTAGCTACTGGTGTTAGAAATGGTAACATAATAATTCCCTCCTTTCTTATTTATGCTTTTATCTAGTAACTTAATCTTGCACTATTTACTTCAAGGGTTATACATATAGTTACGCCTGTGACAATTCCTCCGAGAAACCAACCCATGAATCATCCCTCCTTCTATTATTAATTATTTTCATCTGCCACTATTGACAATACTGTCGATATTTTAGGCTCAAAAAGGGGCTAGAGCAGATTGACCGCATGCTGTTTTTCTTCTCTGCTGGTATTGATATAGTAGTCACTGGTGGTCTGGATATTAGCGTGCCCTGCTAACTTAGCTACGGTGGTTATTTCTACTCCCTTTTTTATTAGTCTTGTGCAAAAGGTATGTCGAAACTTATGGGGGTACATCTCTAGATGTAGCTGCTTGCCATGCTTTTTTAGAAGTTTATTGATGGTGTCCTTGTCCATTTTCTCTGCCCTTTGGGTCAGGAGCAGGTACTGGCTATCTACTAGCTTATGATTTTTCCTTTCACCTTCTAAGTAGTCTTTGATAGCTTCTATTACTTCTGTTTTTAGAGGTACTTCTCGATATTTTCCACCCTTACCAACTACTTTTAGGTACATTGTTAGAAAATCTATATCTTTAGTTTTTAGATTTACAAGCTCACTTACCCTTAGTCCTGTATAGAGTAGAAGTACAATAGCTGCTCTATCTCTTTGGCTAACATTATTTCTATTTTCTAGGTAGAATAGCAGGCGTTCTACTTCTTCATCTGTGAAAACTTCTACTTCTTGTTCGCTGCCACTGGCTACTTTAATTTTGTCTTTGCTTGGGTAGACTAGCAATTCCTTACACAAGTTTTGAGCTATTAGAAACTGGTTGAAACTGTGTAAGCTGTTGATCTTTTTGTTGATGGTGTTCACGCTATAGTTTTTTCCTACTAGGTATTCTTTGTAGCTGATGATGAAAAATCTTGTGAGCTCACCTGTGAACTCTATTTGCTTTGTTTCTAGCCAAGTCAAAAATCTAGCAATATCACCTGTATAGCTTACTACTGTTTTTCCGCCTTTGCCATCTACTATTAGGTATTCCTGAAAGGCTTGCAGGATTTCGTGGCTGCTCATATGTGCCACTGCTATCACTCCCTGAAAGTTAGTATGATTTTCTAGCTATACCTTCCCCTCCCCCTTTTTGCTCTGTTTTTACCGTCAGTATCGGCACTAGCGACAAAAGGTATTTATTGCAGGAATTTCTTATAGGTTTTGCTTTGTAGCTTTTCCTGTGGGGCTGTCGCTACTTTTGGTACTGACGATATTTAGGGGTCAAATTTGGGTGTGCATCAAAAAAGGGAGGACTGGTTGTAGAATTTAGATTATGCAGTGAGTTTTTCTGGTTCGTTTTTAGTAGTTTTGTTGGTATGAATGAAAAGCTATACTTTGTTCTATTTCACCATTGTTTTTCAACGAGAATGGTCACTATTTTTCAGCCAGTAAGTGCTTTTGACAAATACTTACTCTAGGTTTTTCAACCACAAAAATAGCCCAAACTATTTGTCTGGGATTAGCCCCTACTGCTGTAGCTAGTGCTATTGCTGCTGCTTTTTCTTCTGTACTAGTTCGTGCTGCATCTGGATGTCTGGGTGGTTGTCCCAGCCGTTATAGAAGATGAGGAAATGGCGGTCTAGGTATGCTTGGTCATCAAGATAGTAGAGGCATCTTGAGTACTGCTTTGAGTATTTCATGCCTTGTTCAGCACAAAAGGAAAAATTATCGGGGTCAGTAATTTCTACTACTAGGTATTCATTAGGTGGGGATTCTATTGAAGGTCTATTTTTTCCTTGAGAAGTTGCTGCTCTTTTTGTTTCTGAATCTTCTTCTATACTTATTTCTGCAAGATAGTTTGTTAGAGTAGGGTACATTTCCAGGAGATCATCCAGGAAATGATCCTTTACTAGTTCAGCTGCTATTGCTTTCAATTGGAGATCTGGGGCAGGTTGTTTGCCTGTATAGAATATGAGGAAGGGTTCTGTTTCATCATCTACCCAGCTGTTTTCGGAAGGGACATCTACTTGGATTACTCCTTCAAAATTACCATGTTCAAGGCCATATCTTACTACTGTATCATAGTCATCTGAGTCTAGGATTTGGACTATACTTAACTTTGTTTTACTCATTTTTTTCACTCCTTGATTTTTAGTATCAAGGTTATAATATATATTTTATTTTTCTTTATTTACATTTCTAAATAGAAAAAGAGACCCTAGCATAGCCAGAGCCTCCTTGAAATAGTTTAAAATTAACGAAGTAATTGTAATACTCCTTGAGGCTGTTGATTTGCTTGCGGATCATCATATACCTTTCAATATATGCCAGACTATATCTTCAACCAAAATATTTTTTGATTGTCGGGTACTTCGGGGAACCTCTTACCCCTACGGATCTCATCACCATAGCCTAAAGCTTTAGGTAGTACATCCTAGTCGTTGAACCTTCTCCATCCTTTCGGAAGCAGGAGCTCGGCTGCTGATTATCCAATCTACCTCTTTTTAACCTTTCACGCTTATCTTTTCAGATTACGTTGTAGGGAGGATAGCTCTAAGGAAGTTCCAGCAATTCACCCGATTTGCACTTAAAGGTTACCCTTTAAGGGACCCTGTAAATAACTACCTTAAGAGTTGTAATACTCCTTGAGGCATGCTATTTGCTTGAGCCATCATTGCTTGAGCTGCTTGAGCTAAGATACCATTTTTAGTACTTTCCATGATTTCTTTAGCCATGTCTACGTCACGTACACGTGATTCAGCTGCTGTTAAGTTTTCTGAAGAAGTACTTAAGTTCTTAATTGTATGCTCTAGTCTGTTTTGGTATGAACCTAATTCAGATCTTTGAGCTGATACTTTTTCTATAGCATCATTTATTTTAGTAATAGATGCAGATGCTGTTTCATGAGATGATACATCTAATGCTGCTTCTACTACAGTATTATTTGTTCCATTAGTTACAGAATTTCCAGATGTAAAACCATCATCTCCAGACTTTCCTGTTAATCCTAATGCTTTTGCTCTCATATCTTTTATTTCTATAGTCATACTTTGACCTTGGTTAGCACCAACTTGGAAGTTAGATTTAAAGTTTTCTTGAACCCCACCATCTGCAGTTGTAATATTATTACCTGCTTTTCCACCTTGATTAGCCGTTACCTTTAAGTCGTTAGTAGCATTTGATAATGTAACACCATCAATTTTAGCCTGAGCAACTATAGCATTTGTTAAGCCTTCCTTTGTAGTAACTCCATTGATGTTAATACCTTGTGCGTCACCTTTATAAGCTCCTTTATTTGCATCATAGAATTCAAGAGTTACATCTCCTATTGTAATCCCTTTTCCTTCTAATCCCTTAGCAACATCTGCATCTGCAGGCATGGTTAATGTCTTAGTCGCTTGAACTGCAGCAGTTGTAGTTCCTTTGTTAGCAGGTCCTATAGTTCCTAATGTACTTATATTCGCGGTACCACTAGCAACTGCAAGAGCTATATCACCTGCAGAACCTTCAAATTTTCCGCCTTTAACAGCTGATACTGTAACATTAGCGCCTGTCCCTGACACTACATAGTTACCTTTTAATACATCATTACTATCTATAACCTTTTGTAGTGCATCTCTAGCACCTGCTGCAGTTTCATCTACAGTTTGACTTCCATCAATATTTACTGAAGCGCTGTTTTGTGTAACATTATATCCTTCATGAGATGGTTTACTAGAAGTATCCGCAGCTGCAAAGCTAATATCTATCGCTTGACCGTTAAGGGTAACTTTAAGTGTAGATGTAGCATCAGCAGCTGTACCTACTACAGTTGTACTTGTTGCTTCCACAGTTTTTATATCTTCCCCACCAGTAAGATTACCTAAACTTGCTACAGCAACACCAATACCATCTAATGTTTTTCCACCATCACCCTTTAAAAGTGCTTGAGTATTAAACTCTGTAGTATTACCTATTCTGTTTATTTCAGAAGTCAATTGGTTCATTTCTTTTTGGATCTCATTTCGATCAACATCCACATTTGTGTCATTCGATGCTTGAGTAGCTAGTTCACGCATACGTTGAAGAATACTATGGGTTTCATTTAGAGCACCCTCAGCTGTTTGAATCATAGAAATACCATCTTGAGAGTTTTTTGCTGCTTGGTCTAAACCGCGAATCTGCCCACGCATTTTTTCAGAAATTGCAAGACCTGCTGCGTCATCTCCTGCACGGTTAATTCTTAGACCTGAAGATAATTTTTCCATTGATTTGCTTTGAGCATTAGTTGCACCGCTCATCTGACGATAAGTGTTAAGTGCGGCGATATTGTGATTAATTCTCATTTGTAAAAACCTCCCTGTTTTTTTGGGGCGACGTCCTTGTCGCCTATATTGATAACTTTTCGAAGATTTATATCCTTTTATAAGATTAAAAATCTTATCTTTAGTTTAAAATCTTTGAAAAGGTTATCTGTTTTTTTGTCTTACACTCTTTATATCGGTTTTGTTTTCAAAAAGTTTAGTAAAAACTTTAAGTTTTTTTATTATATTTGAAGTTAATTTAGTGAAACCTTCATTTTAAATCATTATCATTAATCTTTATTTCTGATGTATGTTAAAGCGCTGATCTTTGGGTGCTGGTTTGGGGTTTATGTTCTTTTAACATCTGGGCCCAGGAATCACGTAAGTCCTTGACCATAATTAAAATTTCCCCTGCAATTTCTTTATCTTTTTTTAAATTTGCCTGCATTAATTGATGGTGCATATATTCATAGAGAGAATGCAAATTAGTGGCAATTTCGCCGGCTTTAAAGTTTATCCCAGCCATGAGTTCACTCATAATATTTTGGGCTTTGACTAAATTGGTATTAGCTTCACTAATGTTTTTTTCTTCGATTGCGGTCATGCCTTTAGAGATAAATTTAATTGCTCCTTCATAGAGCATCAGGACTAATTTTTCGGGCGAATTTGTTTGCACTTGGTTTTTACGATAGGCATTTAAGGCTGTATTCATGCTTTACCTCCTTGCTATTTTTTCTTATCTACTAAGATTCCTTCGATACTTTTATTTTTACCCTGATATTCAAAATGGGTTTGCTTATTTTTATGAGCTTGTTTTATCTTGGCAGCAATTTCATCGCGATTTGTTTGTAAATGCTCGATGTTTTTATCATCTATGTGCATCGCTTTTTCCACTAGGGCTTTAATTTCCTGAAAGAGTTGTTTAGTTATATCATCTTTAGGTAATGTATATTTTTGAAATTCTAAATCGAGAATATTTACTCTTTCCATGATACTTTGTTTTTCATTTAGCACGGTAAAAAGCTGATCATAATCTTGTTCGGTAATAATTTCGTGTTGTTTTTCGGTTAGACTTAAAAATTCCAGCATTAGGTTCTTTTTTTCTTTTAGGTTATCTAAATAATTATTCATACCCTACCCCTGACTAAATTGCTGAGCAAGCCAACTACTTTGCGAATTCATTTGGGAGAGTGCTTTTTCCATGGCGGTAAATTGACTCCAATAGCGATCTTCTATTCTCACTAAGCGATCTTCCCAGCTTGCGATGGATTTCTGCATATTCTTTAACCTTTTACCTAAAAAGCTATCATCTACTCCTTTGATACTTACACGACCTGCTTTTTCTACTACGGCTTTTGTACCATTGTTGACAATATCGTAAAGGCTATCTCCTATTCCTAGGGACTTATCGTCTTCACCTTTTAAAGTAAAGATTTTTTGCACGGCATCGGGGTCTTCATTAAGTGCCTTTTTTAATTTATCTTCATCTAAATGAAGCTTTCCGCCTTCATAATAGTTTTGAGTAGCAATGCCAATAGATTTTAAAGAATTATATTCTGAATCTATATCTTTTAAATAAGAAGAAGTAGCCATGCGCATTTTTCCTAGTAAATCTCGTAAAGTGCTGTCATTACGGAGGGTACCACTTTTAGCCTTTTCTTCCCAGAGCTCGACTTCTTTATCGGTCATGGCTTCTTTTTCTTCCTTACTTAAAGCATGGAAAGAACGGTATTTCTTTTCGTCCATTTTACCATTTACTTGCTCTAAGAGTTTGTTATAGTCTTCCACAAATTCTTTAATTTTGTCAAAGACAGCTCCGGTATCATTAGTAATGACTATACTAGTCGTAGGATTTTCGGTAGTATTTACACCTTTTAACTCATAGGTGAGTCCATTAATTGTGAATTTATTTTCGGCCATTTCAAAGTCTGTGCCGTTTAAGGTAACCTTTGCATTTAGCCCTGCTACTTTCCCTTTATCTGTCCCACTTTCCATAGTAGCCCCGATTTTAATAGTATCTAAAAACTCTAAGCCTTTATCTGTTGTGCCGCTAAAATCAATTTTAGCATCTGCACCTGTTGTGCTAGTGGAAAAGAAAAATCTCTCCGTACCTTTATCATAAGAGGCTCTAACCCCTGTATCCTTTTCGTGCTCATTGATTTTCTTGGCTATCTGCTCAAAACTATCCGTTGCTCTATTAAACGTAATCTCCGTGCCGTTAATTTTTAGCTTAGTCTCAAAGTCCGCAAGTCCCTTAATTGTAGACATTTGGGCATCTAAAGAAGTTAATAATTTTGCACCATTATTTGTACCTTCAAGGTCTATACCTTCTACTTTTATTTCCTTACCAAAGCTACTATCTACATTGGCTAAAAAGAACTTATTGGTATCAGCATTAAAAACAGCTGTTACTCCTGTGGTTTCCATCTTTTCGTTTATTTTAGCAGCAATATCTTTGATGCTATCTGTTTCAGCATCAAATTCAATAGTCACTTTATCATTTATTCTAATTTGACCTTTAATTACTTCTTTGCCTTCTTCAGTGGTTTTGGTCCAGCCGGCTCCACTATATTGTTCGGCTAGGGTTTGACCTTCTATATAACCTGTGTCTATTTTTCCCGTACTAGTTCTAAATGCCCCTTTGGCTAACTCATTTACCTGTAATTCATAATTACCTGGAGTGGCACTATTACCTGCCGTTACAGTGGCTACCTTATCCTGTGAGGTCGAGGCACTTTTAGCCTGAAAGGTTCCTTGTAATTTTAAATCAAATAATTTATCCCGAAAGCTAAATAGAGACTTATTGATTTCCCTGTAATCTTCTTGCTGCCACTCGAGCCATTGTTTTTCTTGGTTTAATTTATCTAAAGGCATTTTGGCTACTTTCATCATATCTTTGACGATACTATCAGTATCCATGCCGCTTGCTAAGCCACCAATTTTCATCTTTACCTTTTATCTCCTTTCTTTTTATCTTGTGAGTATACTTTTTGATTTTATGATGCTTTATATTTTTAATCTACTTTATGCTTTACACCTTTTACTCTGCTTTAAACTTTTTCATCCACAAATATTCCCGCAAGGTCCCACATGGAGGCAACCATGTCTAATATTTTTTCCGAAGGGATTTCCCTGATTACTTCATCATTGTTTTTATCAATTACTTTAACCATGATTTCTTTAGTTTTTTCATGAATAGAGTATTCAAAACGAGTTTCTGTGAGTTCTAAGGATTTATTTGCCGTTTCGATTGCTTTAATTATTTGCTCGGCTTTATATTTATTTTCTTCGTTATACTTTTTTTCTTCGCTACCTGCGGTGTCTTTACTTTTTACGACTTGGATATTTTCTTTTTCCTGCTTGCGATTTGTTTCTTTAAAAGCATCATTATACACGGGAGAATTACTATTTATAGAGGTTACTTTCATTTTTCCTCGTCTCCTTTTGGTGTAGAATTAAATAAATTAAAATCAATTTCGGCGGTAGTTATTTTTCCGGCGGTGATATTTTCACTTTTTACGGCTTCATAGATTTCTTCTCGCACAATAGAAATATCCCTCGGTGCTTCGATTCCTATTTTTACTTTATTTCCTTCAATACTCAGCACGGATATTTTAATCTCTTCCCCGATTAAAAAAGATTCATTGTTTTTTCTAGTTAAAATTAACATAATTACCCTCCGCACACTTTTTTAGTTTCTACTTTTGGAAAGAGAGGGTATTTAATCGTTAATTCTTTATTTTCTAAGACAATTTGTTTGCCTTTGTGGGCTTTAGCATTTAACACTAAAGGTCCCATTAAATTTGTGGTCGCATCTTTCAGACCACCTAGGGGTACGCTAACAATGGTATAAATTATCACATCTTCTTCGGCTGTGATTTCTAATTCCGTACGAATATTTTCACTTAAATATACGGAATAATCCCCTTTAATGACAAAGGGATCTACTACTAAAAAGGCGATTTCAGAATCTTCGGTTGATTGGAGCCATTTAAAAACAGGATTTTCTGCCACTTCTACTAAAATGAAATTGTGTAAATGTTCAAAGGCTAAAAGACCTGTGGCAAAATTTAAAATATCCTCTTTCCTTATTTCTAGTTCCCCAAAGCGGTCGGTCTTGATTTTCATCTTTTCACCTGCTTATTTCAAAAATTGGATTAATGAAGGTTGGATTGCTTTGGCACTGGTCATTAACGCTGCTTCATAAATGGCTTGTTGACTTTTAAATTCAATGCTTTTTTTTGCATAGTCGACATCTTCTATTTTTCCGAGAGTGTTTTTTAAATCTAATTGGAAGTTAAAGGACCTCTCTTTGGCACTTTCCATTCTTTTACTCATTGCTCCCACGGAGGCAATTTCTGAAAGTAGGTTATCATGGAGTTTATCAAAGGTTCCGACTGCTTTTGTGATTTCTTCGCCATTACCTGCTTGTAGATTTTTCCGCAAATTAATCATTTCACTAAATATACTATTTAAACCTGGCTTGCCGTCAGCACCTGTATGAAAGGTTAATTTTCCAACGGAAACGTTCATATTAACGCCTGCTTCTACTTCATACTCTAATTTATAGGTATCATTTAATTTATTTTTATCAAAGTCAGATTTAATAAAATCTACGCTTTCTACTTCTCCATTACCATCTTTATTTACTTTAAACGGCGCCTCAGTGGTATGACCTCCGCCAAAGATATATCGTCCGCCGTAACTCACATTACCAATTTGGGCCATTTCCTCTACTAATTTATCTATTTCCATGGCGATTGCTTCTCTAGATTCATCTGGTATTACTCCATTTGCCCCATAGATATCAAGCTCTCTGACTCTTTGGATAACCTTATTGACATTCATTAAAGCACCATCTGTGGTATCTAGCCACCCGATAGCATCATCCATATTTCTGTCATATTGTTCTTGATTACTTTGAATTGTTTTAAAACTCATAATCCTCGCTACTGCAATAGGGTCATCCGAAGGACGCGAGACATTTTTGCCTGAAGACATTTGCTCATTTAATTTTTGTAATCTTGTTAAATTAGTATTAATATTATTTAAAGTCGTATTAGTCATAATTTTATTTGTAACTCGCATTTAATTCACCTACCTTACCATATTGATTACTGTTTGTAACAATTCATCCATGGTGCTAATTACTTTGGCATTTGCCTGATAAGCATGTTGAAAGCTAATTAAATTCGCCATTTCTTCGTCCATGGATACACCTATTAAGGATTCTTGACGCATTTCTAATTGATTTACTAATACGCCTTGATTTTCGGTCATTCTATGAGCTTCTTTGGTGGCTACTCCTAGTTCTGCGGTCATGTCTTTATAGTAGTCGGCAAAATTAGTTCCGCCTCCACCAGTGGTTACTTCTAAATTACCACCAGTTATTTTTAAAGCTGCGCTTTGTAGTTTTGCTATATTCAGAGCTATTTCGCCATTACCTTTGGCAAAGTCACCTGGGTCTGATGGCGTAGCAGCGGCTGCTATTCTAGAAACGTCCTTTTCTATATCAGAGTTTAAGTAGATGTTAGCAGCACTAATTTTAGTTAGATCTGTAATTGGGTCGCCTTTTTCATCTTTAAACACAAAGAAATCTATGCCTGTTTCTTCTTTGAGGTTAGTTCCTTTTCTATGCTCCTCATTAACTGCCTTTGCAATTCCTACGGCTAGGCTATCAAGTTTATTCTTATAAAACTGGATGGAATCGGTGCCTAAATCAGTACCCTCGGTTTTATTTAATTCGAGCATTCCAGCTAATTCACCATCAGCTAGTTTAATATCCGTGGTTTTACCATCCTTTTCTTTTAAAACTAATTTACCATCAGTAAATTCAACGTCATTAGATGTAATATTATCTACTAACTTCTGATCTCCAAACTTCACATCTAGTGCTCCGGTAGGCTTCCCATTTGCATCAAGCCTAGGCGTGGTTGTAATATTTCCCAGACCTGATAACTGATTTAAGAGCGTGTCTCTTTTATCTAATAAATCATTAGGATTATCACCGCTCATTTTAATATTTACAATTTTATCGTTTAAACTAGCTATTTGTCTGCCCAGGGAATTTACATCTATGACCTTAATGCCCATGTTTTTAGTTGTATCCGTTTGAAAGTCAGTTAACTGTTTACTCATATGTCTAAAAGCATCGGTTAAGGAAACGGCGACCTCTTTTACCGTGGTTCTTATGGGAGAACTTTCGGCATATTTTGATAATTCCTGAAAGCCATTCCAAAAATCATTCATTAATTCATTAAAGCCTGTTTCAGAAGGTTCCATAAATACTGTTTCTATTTGCGATAAAGCATCACTTTTGGCTTCATTAGTACCCAGTTTTGAAGTTTCATTTCTAATTTGATAATCAATAAATTCATCTCTTAATCTTTGAATTTCTGCTATTTCTACCCCACTACCAAGTTGACCTTTACCAAGTCCTGAAATAGGGATACTTGTTTCCATAAAGGCCCTCTGCCTCGTGTAGCCAGGCGTGTTAGCATTTGCGACGTTATGTGAAGTTACATTTATTGCTGCTTGCTGAGCCATTAAACCCTTTACTCCTATATTTATCCCAAAAAATAATCCGCTCATTTTTCCACCCCTATTTTATACACTTTTGTCTATCATTAACTGATGTTTACTATTTTCTTTTGTACCGCTCTTACCATAGACCCCATTATCTTCACCTAAAATGTTCTTTAGCATTTTCTTGGAATAACTAAGTCCTTGTTTCAATAAAAGCTTATTTAATTCTTGCGCTGTGTGTAATCTTTCATGCTTTATCAGAATTTTTTCCGAAATATTGGTTAATTTCTGTAAATCTTCTGGCGATAAATGGCTCGCTAAATCCGTGATATTTGTGATAGTAATCTGATACTGATTTTGGTATTTAACTAAGAGTACCCCGCGATCTCGTTCTAAAAGAGCCAGTTTACGACCTTGTTCTTCTTGAAGAACGGTGTGCCTTTTTAATTCTTCGATATTATTAACCTTTAAGATTTCAACTTGACTCTCTGCTAGATTTATTAAATTTTGGAGCACATTGCTTTGCTGTTCTAAAATAGTTAATAATTCATTTATTTCAATAGTCACCTTTTACACCTCAAATTCTATTTTTACTAAGCATTTTGGCTGCTAATTGTTCTGGCGAAACCTGATAAGTATTATTTTTAATTTGTTCTTTAATTTCTTTGATTTTTTCTTCTCTAATTTCGGGGAAGTCTTTAGTCTTTTGCACTAATTCGCTGATTTTTTTTGCTTCATTAGATAGTTCTAAGCTGTCTTTTTTCACATCTGTTTCGGCTGTCTTTTTAGTAGGCGCTGCCTTTTGCTGTTTTTGATAGATGTTTCCTATATTTTTTGGAATATTTCCCGTGATTTTCATAAATTCACCTGCTTCATAATTTATCTTATACTTTATATATCGGCAATTAACAAAAAAAGTTTAGTATAAATATGCGCTATTTGCTCTTTTAAAGGATTAATAGCGCATATTCTTAATACAAAAAAGGCCAGATTATCAACAATAGATAATCTGACCTAATATCTTATAATCCTTTTTCTACTTCATCCCAACACTCTACATTTTTTAAACCTTTAATACTATTAGCATGAAAAACTGGGTCTTTTCCTTGTCTTTTTTGTTTAACATAATCATCTAAAGCAGCAAAGGCTATTTTGCCAAGTAGGAAAATAGCAATTAAATTAATTATTGCCATTAGACCCATGAAGAGATCAGCTAAATCCCAAACAATTTGAACTTTTGCAATTGAGCCAAAGATAACCATACCCATTACAGCTAAGCGATAAATAAATAACCAAACTTTATTAGTTTTAATAAACTCAATGTTTGTTTCTCCGTAATAATAATTTCCAACAATAGAGCTGAAAGCAAAAAGTAAAATACATAAAGCAACAAAACCATTGCCTAAAGAACCAATATGTGTGCTTAATGCTTCTTGAGTAATTTGGATACCTTCTAAGCCTTCTATTTTATAGGCTCCTGATAATAAAACAATAAATGCTGTTGCACTACAAATCAATAGAGTATCTGTAAATACGCCTAAAGTTTGAATTAAGCCTTGTTTAACTGGGTGAGTTACATCAGCTGTTGCAGCAGCGTTAGGCGCGCTTCCCATTCCTGCTTCATTAGAAAAAAGTCCTCTTTTGATACCTTGCATTAAAGCAGCAGCAATTCCTCCACCTACTGCTTGTTTAAAGCCGAAAGCACTACTTATAATTAAACTAAACATTTCTGGAATAGCGGAAAAGTTTTTAATAACCACAAAAAAAGCAACAAACACATAAAGTATAGCCATTATTGGAACAATTATTTCAGCTACTCTAGCTACTCTTTTTACTCCACCAAAAATTATTATTGCAGTAAAGATCATTAAACCAATACCCATAACCAATCTATCTATACCAAAAGCTTTTTCAAACGCAAAAGAAATTGTATTTGCTTGTACAGAATTAAAAACAAGTCCAAAACTTATTGTTATTAATATTGAAAAAATTATACCCATCCATCTTTTATTAAGAGCTTTTTCCATATAATAAGCAGGTCCACCTCGATAACCATTTTTATCATGGACTTTATAAATTTGAGCTAAGGTACTTTCGACAAAACTAGAACCAGCACCAACTAAAGCAATTAACCACATCCAAAACACCGCTCCAGGTCCACCTATGGAAATAGCTATTGCTACACCAGCTAAATTACCAGTGCCTACCCTTGAAGCAGTACTAATACAAAATGCTTGGAAAGAAGAAACTTTCTTAGTTTTTTCTTTAGAAGTAACAGAATTACTAGCTCCTTGTCCTAATAATCTAAACATTTCCCCAAACAATCTAAATTGAACAAAATTTGTTCTAATTGTAAAATATATACCTAGGATTAGTAACATAGCAATAAGTACATATGACCAAAGTATGTTATTAGAAAAAGAAACAAAACTATTTAATAAATCTAACAAAACTACACCTCTTTTCGACAATTTTTTTAAACATAAATAAAATTTTATCAAAAAAAGATTTTTTTCACAATATATTTAATATTACTAAGAAAATTAAAATGTCTATTAATACGAAAAAAGTATTAATAGACATTAATTTGATACGCTTAAGTTTTTATTTAAGGGGCTTATTTCCTAGCTTATTTTCTCACTATCTTTTGCATTTCGCCTGCGATTTGAGACAGGGGCAGGATCTTATCTACCACACCTGCTTCAACGGCGCTTTTTGGCATCCCGTAGACGACTGAAGATGCTTCATCTTGGGCAAGGACGGTGGCGCCTAATTTTTTTAATTCTGTTAATCCTATTGTACCATCACTACCCATGCCGGTTAAAATTACACCTAAGCAGTTTCCTCCATACACCTTTTTTAAAGAAAGCAACATCACATCCACGGAAGGTTTAAAGCGAGTTTGAATAGGTGCCACAGTTTTTAAATTTACGATTACTTCTTTTCCAGTTCGCTTAAAGTCTATTTGATAACCAGCTGGAGCGATTAACACCTTTCCTGGAGCAATTTTATCTCCTTCTTCGGCTTCTTTAATATCTATCTCACACAGTTTATTTAGCCTAGTAGCTAAGGGTCCCGTAAATCCTTTTGGCATATGCTGGACAATTACGATTCCTACAGGAAAATTTTTAGGTAAAGAAAGTAACAATTTTTGTAAAGCAGGAGGTCCACCTGTTGACGTTCCAATTGCGACTACTTCTATTTTATTTTTTACATCGATTTTTTTATCCTGATTTATTTTATCTTGCTTGATTTTTTCTGGAGATAGCTCTGGCTTTTTGATTGTCCCAGGAACTGTGCATTTTTTATTTACTTTTACTCTAGCCGCAATTTTTACTTTATGTACTAGTTCTTCTTCTAATAGAGCCATTTCCTCTCTTTTTTCAGGTTTAGCTACAAAATCAACAGCACCTAATTCTAAAGCGTGTAAGGTTAGGCTAGCCCCTTCTGTAGTAAGGGAGCTAATCATAATTACAGGAAGTGGATTTTCGCAAATTAATTTTTCTAAAGTTTCAATACCATTCATAATCGGCATTTCAACATCTAAGGTAATTACATCAGGTTTATAAATTTTTATTTTGTTCAAGGCATCTTCACCATTACGTGCATAACCGACTATTTCAATCTCATTACTTTTTTCTAAGGTGGAAATTATTATTCGTCTCATAAAGGCTGAGTCGTCAACAACCATTACTTTTATCGGTGACATAAAATCAAACCCCCTTATCCTGATTTTTTTTATGTAAATGTTCATAATATTATATCTTCTTAAGTATTATATTAACATATTCTAAAAGGTGTTTTCACTTATCCTTTAGAAAAATAAAATTATTTAAAATTGTTATTATTTGTTTGTGAAAATATCATATAATAGTTATATAATATAACTATTGATTATTGTACATTTAAGTCTTAATATAATTATGAATTTATGGTATAATTATCTAAAAATTTATAAAAATTTAATGGGAGTGTGGTAAATTTGGAACCTGGGGTCACGTGGCAATTTATAGCCTTACTTGTTTTACTATTTTTTTCTGGTTTTTTCTCTGCATCAGAGACTTCTTTAATGTCCCTTAGTAAAATAAGACTTAGAAATATGGTAGATGAAGGTGTTAAAGGAGCAGAATTAATTAGTAAACTAATAGAAAATCCAAATAAATTGTTAGGATCTATTTTAGTAGGAAATAATGTTGTTAATATTGGTGCTTCGGCATTAGCAACTTCTCTAGCAATTGATACTTGGGGAAGTACGGGTGTAGGTATTGCAACTGGAATAATGACTATTCTAGTGTTAATTTTTGGTGAAATTGTGCCAAAATCTATAGCTACCCAAAATTCAGAGAAGGTTGCGTTAAAAGTATCAAGAGTAATAGCTTTTATTGCTACCATTTTAAACCCTATTATCATAGTATTAATATCTTTAACAAATGTTATTGTAAGGTTAATAAGTGGTAAGGCTCCGAAGAAGCAACCTTTTATTACAGAAGATGAATTAAAAACAATGGTTACAGTAAGTCATGAAGAAGGTGTTTTAGAAAACGACGAGAAAAAGATGATTGACAATGTTTTTGAGTTTGGGGATTCACAGGCAAAGGATGTCATGACTCCACGGATGGATATTGTATCAGTAGATATAAATTCAACCTATGATGAAATTCTTACTATTTTTAAAGAAGAAAAATTCTCTCGCCTTCCTATCTATGAGGAAAATAATGATAATATCGTGGGAATATTATATATTAAGGATTTCATTTTCTTTGAGGGTGATAATGAAACCTTTAACGTAAAGAATTTCATGCGAGAACCTTTTTTCACCTATGAATTTAAACGTACTTCTGAGCTATTTGCAGAAATGAGAACAAAGCATATTCCTATGGCTATTGTCTTAGATGAATACGGTGGGACTGATGGTATTATAACCATTGAAGATCTCGTGGAAGAAATAGTGGGTGATATCAGAGATGAATATGACCACGAAGAAGTAGATGAAATTGAAGTAATTAAAGAAGATGAGTATGTTCTCCGGGGAAGTACGCGAATAGATGTAGTCAATGAATTGATTGGGGTTCACTTGGAGTCAGAGGATTTTGATTCTATTGGTGGCTTTGTAATTGATATCTTAGGCAGATTCCCTAGTATGGGGGAAAAGATTGAACACAATAATATCCAATTTATCATTGAAGAAATCGAAAAAAATCGAATTGAAAAATTAAGGATGCTAACGTAAAAACACATAAATAAGATTAGATAGTTGTTATAGGTAAGAATAGCTTAATCATTTGCTCAAGCAATAATTAAGCATAAAGTCCGATCAAAATTAATTAAATCTGTATAAAAAAAGGGATTTTACTTAAACTAGTAAAATCCCTTTTAATTTGAGCAATTATTGCTTTTGCTATAACAATTTTAGGTAGCTAATTTATAGGATAAGCTTGACCTAATATTGTTTGTGTTTTTATTTCTTTTTAATAGTTACCATTTGCGTTTTTGCGTTCCACTTCACACCGTAACCTACTTTTTCAAAATCTCTAATTTGGACAAAAGTAGTATTTTCAATAATAGTACCTGTGATCTCTGTACGTTTATCACCACGTTCTATAAAAGCTACTTTAGCAGTTTCGTCCCAAACTACCTTTTCATCAAAAGCTTCTGCTATCTGACGAAGAGGTAAATAAGTTCTATCATTAATAATCTTAGCTTCTACTTCTGCAAAATCTGTGTCTAGTCCTTTTGATAATGTGTAAAAATTGCCATCTATACTAACATTCATTTTTGGTGGCATTTTTTTAGCTACTAATTCTAAGCTCGTAAGATCTTTATTTGGGAAAGAATATTCAAACGGCTCAATTACTTTGCTTGTTGCTTTTTCTGTAAGTGACATATTAAAAGATTCATCCTTATTTGCAGGGTCTTTAATATGAATTTTAATTGATTGCTCTGAAGAATAGTTACCTTCAGCTAGTTTAGTTATTTTAGTTTCAATTTTTGAATCGCCTAAAGTTTCTTTAATCATAGGATTTATAAAGGCATCCATTTGATTGATTTGAGCCTTCATTTCTTCTTTGTCAGCACTAATATTAGTTAACAGTTCATCAATTCCCTTAACTGCTTCTGTTTGCATTTCAGGAGTTAACTGAAACATTTTTAATTCTTCAGCATTTAAGTTTGTAATGAAGTTTTTAGCAAAGTTTCCTACCTTATTACTATTTTCTAAAGAATATAGTAAAAATGGTTTTAAGAAATTAGTAAGACTATTAGCATCAAGTTTTACAATATACGTATCTCCCTTTTGCTCAATCATCCCTAATTCAAAATCACGATAAACCTCGTGTACTAGACCATCTAATAATTTAATAGATATATCACGTTGCTTTTTAATTTGACCATCGCCATATAAAGGAGTTTCTAAATCTTTTTGACTATTAATGTGAATATATTTAGCATCACCTACTGCTGCTAAAAAGTCTTTAATTTCTTCATTATCACTAAATCTCTCTAAAATTATCTTTAAATCATCTACTTTTAAATAAATATTATCGCCTTTAATTGTGTACGAAATTAATTTTTCTTTGCCATTTGTAAATTTATTTTTTAAATAAAAGCTTCCATCCATAAATTCATCTTCGACATTAACGCGCATTTCATAATTTAAAGTGGAGAACTTTAAAAGAGTTTGCAGCATTGCTAGATCCTTTTCGCCCATTTCTTCTTGCATTTCTTTCGGGATTTGATCAAGTTTAATCTCTACTTCACCAGTAGTTTCATATACATTTAAATTGCTCATTTCCTTTTGCAGATCATATAATCCTAGTTCTGCAGGCGTACAACCTGTCAATAAGCCAATTAGTAAAACTGGTACCAATACTAAGGTTAATATTTTTGTCTTGTGTAATTTTAACTTGTCCACTTTTATTTTATTCATCTTGCCCTCCTCGTTTAGTTATAATTAGATTATTCTTTCATGGTTCGGCTAATCTTCGTACCACTTCCCTTCTTTTAAAATAAATCGTGCTTAAATTTTAACATACTCTAAAAAATAAATCATGTTTAAACTTTAAAATAATCCTTTTTAATATACTTTTGACAGAAAGAGTAAAATTCCTTTTTAAAATTTTGTTTCCTAAAAAATAAAATGCAAATTGCATCCTATTGGGCAGGAAATTATTTTATGAACTAAATCTCTATTACGTAAAAGTTGTTTTCTTTGTGGGTTTAGCAATTATTAAAGTAAAGATTGTGCCTTTGATAGAACTTTCTTTTAAAATCAAGTCACCCCCTAATTCCTGAGCCATTAATTTACTAGAAGCAAGCCCTAATCCTAATCCTCTGATATTATCCATTTTTTCCTTTCCTCGATAGAATCGTTCAAATATTAAATCTTGCTCCCCTAGAGGAATCCCCCTCCCATTATCTTTGATATCAATTCGAATTTCATTATTTTCTTGATGCATAATTATCTCTATTTTTCCCTTATCCCTAAGAGCTTGTTTAGCATTATTCAATAAATTATATAAGATTTGTCGGATACGATTAGGATCAGTTTGAATCAAAATAGACTTCTCAAGTAAAACAGTATTTACTTCTACCACGTCTTCCTGTCCAATATGCCATTGATAGGTAATTTCTTTAATAAGTAAATTTATATCAACTTTTTCTTTATCTACTTTTATAGCCCCAACTGCAAAGGAGTTATAATCTAATAAATCTTCAATCATTTTTTCTAGTCTATTTGTTTCCTCATAACACATCTCCAAAAACTCATTTTCTTCTTCTTTAGAAACAACCCCATCTTTCATAGCTTGGAGCAGGGCGCTTATTGAAGTAACTGGAGTTTTTAACTCGTGGGTAATACCTGCTAAAAGTTCTGTACGCAGCCTTTCTAAACTTTTTAATCGAATAGTCATTTGTTCAAAAGAATTCATTAATTCGTATATTTCTTTTTGCTTATGATTATTATCTAAATGTATATCATAATTACCATTATCAACTTTATTCATAGCTTCTTTTAAATCCATTATAGGCCTAGATAGTTTGCGGGTAAGTAAGTATATTACTAACCACCCGAGAATAGCTAAACCAATTAGCATCATCACTAGAAGTTTCATTTCCTCAGGACTTTTAATAATACTTCTTTCAGGATTGAGCATAATAACCCAACCAAGGGTTTCGTTATTAACCGTTTCAATTTTATGTGTTACTTGATAAAAAACTTTATTATTACTAAATTTTATTTTCTTGTAATGTTCTGTATCTTCTAAAGATAAGAATGTATTATCCAATATTATTTTATCTATGATAGGTGATTTACCATAAACTATTTGCCCACGTTTGTCCAAAACCATTATAAAACCTTTATCTAACTTTAAGAATCTATCCCTTTTTTCAATGATTCTTGCAAGCTTAAAATTAATATTCATTTGACCGTTATTATCAATAACTATATCTGCTATTTCAGAAGCAAAAATATGCATAATGTCTATACGTTTTTTTATGGTACTATTTTTTATAAATAAAGTAGAAATAATTCCAATAAGTATTAAGCCAATTAATAAAGTAACCAAATATCTCGTTGTCCAGTAACGCAGTAAGGGAACTCTCTTGTCATTTTCCTTTAACACAAAATTGATACCCCAATCCTCTAATAGTTTTTATCGTACCTTCTGATGATGCCCAATTTTTTAAAATATTTCTAATTCTTTTAATAGCCAAATCAACCGCTCTATCGCTACCTTCAAAATCAATTCCCCACACATTATCAATTAACTGCTCTCTCGTAAATGTCTGATTAGGGTGTTTTGCAAAAAAAATTATTAGGGAAAGATCCCTGGGAATAAAAGTAAGTTCTAATCCCTGGTGAAAAATCCTATGAGATTTAAAGTCGACCTTTAAATTACCGAAATATCTAATATCTTCGTTATCCATAAATTCATGAGCCGATCTTCTTAATACCGCTCTTACTCTTTCAATAACTTCCTCGGCAATAAAAGGTTTAGTTATATAGTCATCTGCACCATTTTTTAAACCTTTTAATTTATTGTCAATTTGCCCAAGTGCGCTTAACATAATAACTGGACAAGAGCTTTTTTGACGTATATCCTCTAAAATACTCCAGCCATCTTTATTAGGCAGCATAATATCCAATAAAACAAGATCTGGATCTAAGCTTGCAAATTTTTGAACGGCTTCATCTCCATTAAATTCCTGAAATACTTGATATTTTTCTTTTTCTAAATATAATTTCAAAACACGAGAAATTGCAGGCTCATCTTCAATAATTAATATTTTTTTCATATTAATGCTCCTTCCCCTATTTTATTTTACTCATTCTAGATCTAAAAGTAAAAAGCTTTACATAAATTTAGGAACATGACCTTCTTTTAAAGAAAGTCATGTTCCATGTTTAACTATTACTGTTTTTTCTATTTATCATTATTAAGTTTTACCTAATTACTTTTTAAAATTTTTACCTGGTCCAAAATTCTTAATTCCTAACTCTTCCATTTGTGTTTTTGCTTGTTCTTTAGTTAACTCGCCTGCTTTTACCTTTTCTCTAATTTCGGTTAACTTGGCCTTGGTTGCTTCATCTATTTTCATTTCTGGTTTTTTATGATCAGGAAATTTAATTCCTAACCCTTCTATTTCCGCTTTTGCTTGTTCTTTAGTTAATTCTCCTACTTTTACCTTTTCTCTAATTTCGGTTAACTTCGCCTTAGTTGCGTCATCTAGTTTCATTTCTGGTCTTTTATGGTCAGCAAGGTTTTGTTTAAATGCTCGGTGTATCCCAGGCTTGTTGTTTTCTACCTCTGTTTTGCTTACAGTATCTGCAGCAAAAGATGCTGTTGGTGCTAGCAAGCTTAAGCCTAAAGCACCTGTGGCAAGTACGGATAATATTTTTTTCAATGTAATCCTCTCCTTTTGTAATTAATTTGATTACATTGTTAGATTAACAGGTGAATGTGTCAGCTAAATGTCAATAGAAAATTAATTTTTAATAAACAAGCCATATTTCCTTTTAATTCTCTGGAGCATTTTTTCCCATTTATGCGCAAATACTTTTAAGAAAAATACATTTGAAATTCCATGGGCTAAATCAAAATAAAAGCTAGCTAAATAGGCCGTCAATAAGCCTTTCCAAGAAAAAGGAGAAATAAAACCAACTAAAAACCACAAATTCATTATCCAGCCAAAAATAAAACCCCAGACAAAACCAAAGATTAATAATTTGGGGGAGCTATTGAACCAGTTTTTTTTCTGAAAATATCCCGCCGTAAACCCCATTAAACCCCATGCAAACATTTGCCAGGGTGTCCAGGGTCCTTGTCCTAAAAAAATATTCGAAACAAACGCACTAACTATCCCTACCAAAAATCCGGTCTCCCTGCCAAAGACAATTCCAGTCATAATAATTACAAACGAAGTAGGTTGAACGCTGGGTAATGCCGCAAAAGGTATTCTACTTACAGCAGCAATAGCAGCTAAGATCGCAATTATTACAATCTCTTTTGCTTCTAGCTTTTTAGCTTCAAATTTGCGTATTAAAGGAATAAAAGATAAAACCATAAGTGCAACAGCTACTAATAAATAATAATTTGACGTCCATACTATACCTAAAGTCATATCTTTAAAAATCATCTTTTTTCACATCTTTATTATTTATATCGTTCTTATGACTATCAGCTGTATTGCACAATTTAATCACATCTGTTTCTGTTAAAGCTGTCGGCAGATAGTCTCTTATAGCTCTATTGATAGCTGTGGTGTAATAATAATTACTACTAAAAAAATCCGTAGGGCTTCCGCTAAAAGATATTTCACCATTAAATAAAAGTGCGCACTTCGTGGCATACCCAGCTGTAAATTCAACATCATGGGTACTCATAATTATGGTCAAGCCTTTTTGACGTAATTTATTCAGAATCTGCATAAAATTTACTTTAGAGATAGGATCTAAACCTTTAGTAGGTTCATCAAGTAATAAAATATCAGGATTATTAAGTAGCACACAAGCAATGGCAAGTTTTTGCTGCTGCCCTCCACTTAAATCATAGGGGTGCTTTGAAAATAAGTTTTGCAAATCAAATAAAGTGATAATTTGCTCTCGAGTAATTTGGCTAACCTGATTACCTTGAATTAGTTGGTCGTTTCTAAGTTTAGCATTTATAAATTTAGTATTTAAGCTGTTTTGAGTATTTACGTTATTAACTTTAACCCCAGAGTGCTCTAGCTCGGCTTCCACCGTGTCCAGCGTAAAATGGAGCAAAGGATTTTGAGCAACATAACCTATTTTTTGATATTTTTCTGGATTATCTATCTGCTTTAATTTTTTATTGTGTAAATAAACATTACCCTTTTGCGGTGAAAGTAGCCCCGCTAAAACTTTTAACAGAGTGGACTTACCTGCTCCATTTCCCCCTAAAACAGCTAAAAAATCTCCTGCTTCAATAGTCAGGGAAAGATCCTTTAATATTAAAGGGCTTTTAGGACTATATTTAAAATAGATTTCTTGACATTTTAGTAATGGATCAGGGGTGGGGGATTTTGACCGAATAACTTTGAACTTATTATGTTCTGATTTATTATTAAATTTATTATTTACACCATCATTTAATTTATTACTAATATTATGCTCATTGTTATTATTTTGTTCATTAGCACCGCTTCTACTATTTGACTTAATCACTTGTTTGTTTTCTTTAATAAATTGTTTTGCTTCTCGTACTGTGAGTGGAATTTGCTCTGTCTTTATTTTGCTGGTATTATTTAAGTTTTGGTACATTCGGGCAATTGCAGGTAAAAAGGCTAAATCCCTAGTTTGCTTACTTTCCATTATAGTTTTACTAATTTGCTTTGGATTACCTTGATATTTTATTTTTCCTGCTTCTAAGTAGACAATTTTGTCGGCCAGGGGAAAAACATCTTCTAGTCTATGCTCACTTAAAATAACTGTTAGAGAAAGTTCTTGATTTAAGTCATAGAGCATTTTAATAAATTTCTTTGCCCCAATGGGATCTAATTGAGAAGTGGGCTCATCTAAAAGAAGTACCTTGGGCTGAAACATTAATACCGAACACAAATTAACAATTTGCTTTTGACCACCTGATAACTCATGAATAAGCTTATCTAAAGAATCTTCTAAACCAAAAAAGGTAACAATTTCAGAGGTTCTTTTTTTAATCACTTCCGGTGCTAGTCCTAAATTTTCTAATGAAAAGGCAAGTTCTTGGATTACAGTATCTAAAACAATTTGATTTTCGGGATCTTGAAAAACCATGCCTATTTCACTAATCGATTTTAGCAAATCTAATGATTCCAGTTCTTTATCTTGATATAAAATTTGCCCTGTTTTTTCCCCGATGGGAGTTATCTCTTTTTTTAAATTGCGTAATAACGTGGTTTTCCCAGATCCTGAGGGCCCACATAATACTACAAAACTTCCTTCTTCTATCATTAAATTGACCCCGGTTAACGCATTTTCCTGTTCCCCAGGATAGCGAAAATTCAGGTTTTTAATTTCCATAATTGCCATACTAGAGCTTCCTTTCCTTCTTCAATCACAGGTATAAAACTTAGGAGTAAAAAAACACCATAAAAAAACATATCGAGTATATTAAATGAGATTCTTTGTAATTCTGGATAAATATTTAAGCTAGAATAACCCTGAAACCAGCCATACATTGTAACCAAGCTAAGAATAAGAATAAAAACTAATAAACCTATGTCTCGTTTTTTCATTTTATATACTAAATAACTTGTTCTTTGGGTTAATCCATAACCTCTAGCTTTCATAGAATCGGCAGTTTGTAAGGCTTCTTCTAAAGACCAGTTGACTAATACATTTAGAAGTTGCATTCCATCCCTAGCTTTCTTTTTTAAGGTACCTACAGAAGTGTCTACCCCTTTTGTTTTTTGCACTAGGGTTATTTCTTCTAATCTTCTTTTTAATAAAGGCACAAAACGAATCGTCATCATAATTAAAAATGCCGTAGTAGGTATAAGTTTGCCAAATAAATATAAAAATTTATGGTGATCTAAAACCTTTTGCAATGAATGAAAGATCATTAAAATTGTCAGTAAAGATAAACTCATTATTAGTCCATAAATAGTAGCTTCTAAGGTAATTGGATTATTAAAAAGGTAAAATAAAATTGTGGCGCCTCGATGATTTAATATTGGGTTAATCAAAAAAACTGCAATCGCCATATTCAAATAAAACTTCCCTGATTTAAATAAACTCGTTTTATCAGTGACAATTAAATTAAAAATAAAGCTTGAGCATAAGGCTATACTCAAATAAACTGGATGAAAAAGTAAAATTGCAAAGATAATAAGAAAGAGATAATAAGCAAAAATAACTAAAGGATGCCTGTTTGAAAAACCTTGCACTATTGATTTACCCCTATACCTTTATTAAATTCTCGTCCTAAATCAATTGTATATAAAAATTCAATTTTATCTCCTGGCTTTACTTTATAGGCTCCTACACTTTGGTTTGGAAAGGTACTATTTACGCGATAAACCCAGCCACTTTCAGGCCCATGATCAAATTCATAGATATTATTAATTCCTTCAATATATGCGAAACCTTTTGCTCCTGTATACTCCATTTGAATTCGTTTTTCTTTAGTAATCTTTAATAAAATATCTAAAACTGTATCTTTTTCTGCAAATTTAACCTTTGTACTACCTAAAATACTCCCTGTTTCTTTTGGTCCTATAATAGATACACTAATCATTTCTGCTTTAGGTTGAGCTGGAGGATTAATAGGGGCTTGGGGTTTAATTTGACTTTGAGAATTAGTTTGTGTTGGATTACTTTGTTGAGTGTTACTTTGAACTTGGTTATTGTTCTTATTATTTGTTTGACCTTTATTATTTGACGTAGTCGAATTACTGTTTTTTGCTGAATCTGTGCCTTTTGCGTTTGCTGTGTTCTCAAGGTTATTTTTAGTTAAATCAGGATTTTTTGAACCTGCTTGCTCATTTGCATCTTGAGAACTTTTAGATTTACTCTTATCCTGTAAATTTACTTGTACCTCTGTCCCTTGAGTTTTTGTAGACTCTTGGAGTTTGTTTTCTTCTAAAGATTTTTCACTATTATTACCACAGGAAACTAGTAAGGTAAAAGAAAATAGTAGTAATAGCGTAGAAATAATTTTAATTTTTCCGGTCCTACTACTAGCTATATTTTCATTATTCTTTGCTCGGTTTATCTGCTGGTTAATCTGTCTATCTTGCTTTATCTCCTGTCCTTTTTCTTTTGTTTTCTTATTTATTTCTAAATCCCTCATAACTAAATTTTCCTCCTTATATCTACGAAAAATACATTATAGAATACGATAAATCCTATTTAACTTTCTATACTTTAAAATTTTCTTCCTTATTTCTACTATAAATCCTTTTTCATTGTCTATATTATAAAATCTTTTTCATTATCTATATTTTTTACTTTTTAAAAATAAAGAAGGGAGAAAGATCTCCCTTAACTTTACTTCTTTTCATATAATCTTACAGCTATGGCTGCTGCCATTTCACGAGTGGTCGGTTTTTTAGGACTAAAATATCCATTATCCCCCACTATAATTTTTTCCTTAAACACAGTTAAGACAGAATCCTTTGCCCAATCAGAGATTTGAAGATTATCTTTAATTATACTAGCTTCAGTATTGTCATTATCAAAAGAAGTATCTAGTTTCAGGGCTCTAACAAGGATAGCCGCCATTTCTTCTCTAGAGATAGGTTTTTGTGATGCAAACTCGTCAGGAGATACCCCTACTACTAAACCTTTTTCCCTAGCTGTCATGACTGCAGTATAATGCCAGTCTCCAGGTTTTACATCTTTATACACTTTATTAAAAGTATTATTTTGTTTAATAGTATTATTTTGCTTATTTATATTATTTTGCGTACTTATAACTTTTTGGTTTTCTTTTTTATCTAATAAATTTAATAATAAACTTACAAACTCAGCTCTAGTGATATTTCTTTTTCCTTCAAAAGTGTTTTTAACTAAGTCTGTGCCATTCATAAGCTGATACTCTTTTGCTTTTAGGACACTATTAAAAGCCCAATTAGATATTTCTGCTTCATCAGAATAACCTCCAGATGGTACTTCAGGTTTCTCTGGTTTTGGCTCTAACTTATCATTAGATAAAAAGTAAACTTTATTTTGTCCCTTTAAATATCTTTCATAAGCAACAAGGGCAGTTAAAGCTTGCTCGGTTGCTATTTCATCTCTTGCTCCACCTTTAACATGACTAAAGCTCCCATCTTCTCTTGCAAAGCTTAATAATCTTGTTAATAATGTCTTGTCATCTTTAATAAATCTACTATCTTCAGGTGTAATTCCTAAAGAAGTTAAAGCAATAATAATTTGAGCCACATTCTCACAGTTTTCACTTTTAGTATTCGTAGCAAGATAATTTAAGGCTTTGTCGATGGCCTTTTGAGCAGTTTCTTGATTTTTATAGTTAGCAAGTGCTTGTACTGCCATAGCTGTAATATCAAGATCGCTCTCTCCATTTTTCGCTAATGAAAAACTACCATCTGAATGTTGATAAGTTAAAATTGTTGTAGTTAAATTATCCCTTGTCCATTTAGACCCTGCTGGAATGTCATAATTTCCACTATCTAAAGCAATTAAAGCAAAAATAACACCATTGACACCTTGCTTTTCAAGGTTACTATGATTGTAAACCTTTTCAATAAGATTTATACCCTCAATGTTAAGTGGATTTAAGCCAAGTGACCTCGCTAATAAAACAGTTCTTTCTAAATCTGTTATTTTTCTAAATTCACCTTTGTTATTTTTAAGCGTATCTTTTAAAGAATCTATATATTTTTCTGGAATTTTTTCATTATTACGAACTAAAGCAAATAACGACCAATCAGAAATATTATCCTGTGCTAATATGCTTTTAGTAGTAAATTTGACTTTGTCTGATACCGCCTTTTGTACTTCTGCTGATGGTTTTACGACTTCTCCAGGTTTTACTGGATCTACTATAGTCCCAGGTGAACCACTTGTATTTTTATCCCCTACATCTTTACCCATATTTAAAGTATAGAGCCACTCAACACTATCACCGTTTTCCAGCTCATAATTACTTGCACTACCCTGAATGAAGTCACCATTAACAGCGAACATCCAGCCACTTTCTGGACCTTTATCAAATTCAAAAAGACCATTGATACCACGAACATAAATGCTTGATCCCGAACCACTAAACTGCACTTGTCCTGGTAATTCACGTTCTAAAATACTAAAAGGCGTATCATTTTTTCTTAATTCAACCTGTTTAGTTGTTAAAATTACACCTTTATCACCTTTAACGTAAAGGCTAACTTTTTTTACGTTAGGATCAGTATTGTCATTACCACCGGTGCTATCTGTTTTATTAGTATACACTACCGGGATTTCTCCCGTTCTCACAATTCTCGGATAACTATCCTGTACATCTTTGCTAACCTTTAAAAAATACTTTTCTCCATAATTCATATCTTTAGCTTGTATCGTTACAGTTCCACTATCATCGGTAGTATATTCCTGATTATTAAAGGTTACCGTTGCTCCCGTAACTTTGACATTTACATCTTTATTCGAGTTCCAGTCAAAATAATTAGAACTTACGGTAATTTCTAAATTATCTCCTTTTTGAGGTGAACTTGGCGAAATATCTACAATTGGTACTAATGTGTCTGGGGCAAACATACCATAATAAACGATTATTTCATCGCCTTCATTAATAACTTGTTCCCCTATTCCTACATTGGAAGGTTTACCACTAACTAGATACATCCAGCCATCATAACCACCAAATTTTCCAGCACTTTCTCCTTGAATATTTTGAATGTAGGCACCATATTGATTTGTTGGAATTTTATAACTTATCTTTTCAGCATCTAAAGCCTTTTTTATAACATCTAGTGCTGTTACTTTCCCTTTTGTAGGTTGAGCATTAATATCTTTATCTAAAATATTACTCTTAATTCCTTCTATGCGAAGATGAACATTTACTCTATCACCTAGTGGGTTATCTTTATCATCATTAGGTTTCTCACTTGGATTATTTGGAGTAGTATCCCCTGGGCTATGATTTACTTTGTCTAATCTTTTCCACACACTATCACCATTACTAATATCACCTAAAGCAATAAAGGATTGGCTGGTAGCAAAAGAATCAGACTTCTTTGGTTCACCTTTTGATGGGAAAGTGTACATAAAAGTTTTATCATCTAATTGAAATGCAAATAAAGCATCAAGCATTGTCTTGTTATTTTTTTGCCATTTATCCGTAAATATATTTTCTCCTACAGCAACAAGACCAGAAATAACTGTTGCAATAGTATTAGAACTTTCTGTTCCCCATGATCTAAAACCTGCACTACTAAGTTGATCTTTTTTCAGAAATTCTAAAGATTTAGCAATCGCAGTTTGTACATTTTTGTTCTCCTGATGATTAGATAAAGCAATTAAAACCATTCCTGTACTATCGGCATCACCATCTTGACCAAAAAAATTAAACCCACCATCAGCCTTTTGCTGAGCTATTAAGTGATTTAGAGCCTTATCTACATCATACTCTCCACTCGCTGCATCAAGAGCAATCATCGCCCAAACATGACTGTTACTTAAACCAAAAGATCCTTCCTTATTTTGTTTGTTTTGTAATTCGCTAACAACATTTCTACCATTCCATAAATTTTTAGGATTTTCTCCTTTGGCTAGCGACCCTAAAATTTTTGCAGCATAATCAGTTTCTTGAGACTTATCAGTTAAATCTTCACTTTTCCACAGGGGGAGTTTCTTTTTCCACTTTTCACTTTGTAAATCCTCCCCCGCTCCTTTCAGTCCTCCTAATTGATCCCAAGAAAATCCATCCCACGAAGTTAAGCTAGATTTACTCGCGTAATATTTAACTATTTCCGCTGTTGTTTCTTGCGCTAATTGTTGTGGTGTTTTTGTAGTAATATCTGCTGTATCAGCAAATGCTCCTACGGGTAAAAAACTTAATAGTATAGTTATCATTAATAAGATTGCTATACTATTTTTAAAGTTATTTTTATAATGCATTCTTCCACCTCTTAATAATTTGATTTATGACAATATATACATACAATTAGTTTGTATAAAAGATTGTCCTTTTCCACCGAATAATCCTTTACATAAAAAATCTCTAAAACAATTGTTTTAGAGGTCAGAAAACCAGCCATAAAATATGCTTAAATAAGCATATTACTTACAGCTAAGTCACCCCCTATCTCCCGTAGAGTTAATGGTGTTACAAAATAGGCAGGTCTTCTGGCTTAAGTATCAACATCTTTTCTGCCTTCCCAGTTTTAAACTAGTGGCTCATAGAAAAGACTACTCTATTACAGCGGCGGGACCGCGTGGGACTCACACCCACTTCCCTTTTAATTATTGTAAAGTTAAATTTTTCAAAAAAGACTTTACAAATAAACCTATTTTTTGCGTATTTATTTAATTTAAATATATCAAAGTCTTAGGTTTTTTACAACTATTCTAAAAAATTGCTCTCTTCTAATTAAAAAAAAGCCAAAATTTAAATTTTAGCTTTTTAAATGCCGAGGATTTTTACAAATTATCTCTATTGACTTGATAATTTCTTTAAGAATGTCGGTATGAAATTGCATTTCTAGTTCATGTAATTTCGCATAAGTATTTCCTTGCTCAGTTACAACATATAAAGGATAAAATTTATTTAGGGTAAGCGCTTTTACATCTTCAATACATTTCTCACATTTGCATATATCTTTATATTCCTTCAAAACCCTCGTTAATATTTCTTCAACTACATCTTCCATATAATTTTTCATCATATTAATCCCCTGCCTATATAGAGTTAATTTCCTTTATTTCTTTTCTTGCACTCATACATTTTTAAATCAGCTAGTCTGAGAACTTCAAATATTTCATTTTTATTTTTTAGTTCTTGAATTCCAAAAGATATATCTACTTTAAATTTAAAATCATCTAAATTATGTATGTTAGTTTGAATTCTTTGCACAATATCATTCGCAAAATTCTTACAGCATTTATTTAGGATTAATAAAAACTCGTCCCCACCATATCTGATCACAAAATCTCCATCTCTAACTGAAGACTTTAAAATTTCTGCTATTTTTTGCAGAACTTTATCCCCGATGGTATGCCCATTTTTATCATTAATACTTTTAAAATTATCTACATCTATCATAATAAATGTATACAGGCTTTTTTCATGTTCTTGTTTATCAACTTCACTATTTATCCATTGTTCAAAAAACCACCTAGAGTACACTCCTGTTAATGGATCTTTAAGGGCATATTCTTTATACTCTTCTTGTCCTTTTTCAGCTCGAGATAATAGTTTTTTGGCATTTTTCACAATTAACCAGTTAGTTAAAAATATAAAAAATAGTATGCTAATTGCAAATCCTATGAATGTAATACGAAGAACTCTTTGTATAGGCCTAAATAAAATATCATTATTCATTTTTGTATATATGTATTTATCCGTGCTAGCTAATTTACTTATAAATCCAGTGTAATTACCGTCCGTAATTAAAGAGAAATTTTCACTTAACGAAGTGTCCTTGTTATTTAGTAAAACTTGCGCTTTTTTTTGCTCTAAAACTAAGGATTGGATATGATTTTTATTTAATTTTTCTATAATTGGATTAATATCATAAAAAACTATATCATAACCTAAAATCAACTCATTTTCTTTAATGGGTGAATACACTATAACCTGATATTTATCTTGATCTTCGATCTTACAGGTTAAGCTCTGGACTTTTTTTAAGTCCTTAATCCTTTTTTCATCTATAATTCCTTGCTTGGCAATGATTTGGTTATCTACAACCCTATATGCCCCTATTACATTTTCTAAAGCCTTAATTCCATCATAGTATAAGGGATTAGTATAATCTTTTAACTCATCAATACTAATAAGGTTATTTTTATATTCTAGCGCTTTACGCCTTATCATGGTTCTGCTAGACATACTAGCAGAACCCTCTTTACAACGCTCGAGCCTATGCTCTAAAATATGTTTATTAGCTTGTGCCATTAAGGATAAGTTTTCTAATTCGCTCTTTTTTAGGACATCCTTCATGGGCACGTAAATGCTTAGGTAAGTCAATGAGGTTGCTAAAATAAGACAGACAATAAAAACTATTTTAACCTTTTTTACTAACTCGTTCATAAAACCACATCGATTCATTTCAAAGTATTTTTAACTAAGGGTCTTAAAATATAGCTAACATACCTTAAAGGATCAAAGCTACTAGTGTTAAATACTTTCTCAATAATTTTACTATCCAAAGATTTTACTAATGTATCAAGAGCTTTGTTGTCTAGCTTTTCCATAGCCCTGCGTAAAACTAAAGAATTAGTATAAGCTTTTTTTAAAGGTTTAGTTAATTCTTCATAGCTACCTTGTCCACATAGATCCATGGCTGCGTAAATACCTGTTAAAATGGCCACATATTGACCAAAACCTAGAAAAGGCATAATAGAACCAAAATTATTCCCCACAAAAAAGGTATTTCCAATACGTGGATATTGGCAAGTTCCGATAATATATTTGTTCACTTCAAAATTATCCACTATCTTTAAGTCTTGTTTAATATCTTTGCAAACTTTTTGAAAATATAATTTCCACATTTCTTCAAGATTGTTCTTCTGATTTTCGGGATACTCTGGGTAAGCAATCACGATATTTGCCTCAGTTTTTGAAAGAGGAATCATGTAACCATACCCTTGAGGTGCAAATCTACTATCAAGCCATGAGGCTACCTTAAAGCAATTAAAATTTCCTTCTACTATTGCTCCTTTTAACGTAACTGTTAAATCTTCCTTAAAATTTTGAATTTCCTTAGCATAAGCCGCATCACCTGTAGCTAAAATAACATGCGTAAAATCTTTTAGTAATTCCTCATAAGTAAACTTAGAATTAAAGAAAATTTTACTTTTTACTTGTCTAGCAAGTTGAGCCTCCATAGAATCTTGATGACGTCCTCTAATATTACTAAAGCCTAGTTGCCCCTCTATCGTTGCTTGATTATTTTCAGAAAAGACATTCATTGCCTTGATATTGCCAATAGGACTTAAAAAAATTTCATAGTTTTCAGATAAATAAGCTAGAGCATCTCTCACCGGTCTATTCATTAAGGAAAGAATAATTTCGCCATTTTTAAATCTATCCCCTACTTGTTCCCTATCTTCAAAGATAATTGGCTCTATGCCAAACTTTTCTAAAGTTATCGCACAAGCTAAGCCCGCTAATCCTGCACCCATAATTGCAACTTTCATGATAAACACCTTCTATTTTAAGTAATGTCTTCTCATTATTTGCAATTAACCCGGATATATACAGGAATTAATAATAATTATTAACAGCAACGATTATCAAAACTTATACTATTATTTTACACTTCATTTTAGTCTTTTTCATTACTTAATATCCTCAAGAACAATTTAACTATATCTGGATCAAATTGGGTACCAGCGCATCTTTTTAACTCTTTTATAGCTTCTGATTTACTCTTTGGTTTATTGTACGGCCTATTACTTGTCATGGCATCAAAGGCATCAACGACAGCTAATATTCTACACTCTATTGGAATTTTAGCTCCTTTTATCTTTAATGGGTAACCCGTACCATCCCATTTTTCATGATGTTTTAAAATTAAATCGGCAATTTTTGCAAGATCTGGTGAAGAAATGGCAATGCGGTAGCCTTTTTCAGAATGTTTTTTCATTATCTCCCATTCTTCACTTGTTAAGGGGCCAGCCTTTAAAAGAATGCTATCTGGTATTCCTACCTTTCCTAAATCATGAACTTGAGCTAAAAGATTAAGATTTGTAATTATATTTGAAGCTAAATTAAATTTTTCACCAATTTCTATACAATATTCCGAAATTCTATGCGAATGTCCTTCTGTAATATAATCTTTTTCTGCCAAAGCTGCCATTAATGAGTCTATAATTTGACTACGACTACTTCTTTTTTGAATTAATTTTTCATGGTACATTTTTTCATCTGCTTTTTTTAATGTATCATTTAATGATTTGCAACTAATAGTTGTTGTGGCAGTTCCTAAAGAAAGGCTAAGAGGAAGATCTTGATTTTTTAAGTTATAATAATTTACACTATTTCTAATTTCGCTAACTATTTTTTCACTTTCTCTTTTTGTGGTCTTATTTAACAAGATAGAAAATTCATCTCCACCTGTACGTGCTAAAGTATCCCCAGTACGCAAGAATTTTCGTAATATATCTGCACATATTTTTAATAATTTGTCTCCATTTTCATGTCCTATTGTATCATTAATTATTTTAAGCCCATCTAAATCACAAGATATTACCGATATGGGATGACTATTAACATCTATTAATTTCTTAATTTGCGCTTCAAAATAATTGCGATTATAGAGACCTGTTAGTTGATCATAAAGACTTAAATGTTTTAATTGTGCCTCCTTTTGTTTGCGCTCAGTGATATCCTCTGCACAACAAATCACATACTCTACATTTCCATCTTTACCTATATAAGGGGTTTTGACAATTGAGAAAGTTCTTAATTTACCTTTATAATTTGTTAATTCTTCTTCAGTACATATTTTTTTTCGCTCTTTAAAAACTCTTTTATTACTTTCTATGCATCTATCCGCTTCCTTTTTAGACATGAAATTATAAATTGATTGATTTTCTACTTTCTCAATGTTTAGTCTATAAAAATTTGCATGGGCTTTATTAACAAGTCCATAAGTATCATAGCTTTTTAAATACCAAATATGATGATCAATATTATCTAATAATAATGCTTGAGATTCTGCTATCCTTTTTAACTCCTTTTCCATAGTTTTCTTTTCAGTTACCTCACGCTGAATACCAAAGTGACCAATAATCCTACCTTGGGCATCATAAAGACAGGTATAATCTCCTTCTATCCATATTTGAGTACCGTCTTTTTTACGTTCATCAGTATCAAAATGGACTTTTCCGTGATCAAAAAATTCTACCCATAATTCCTTACCATAATTAGGGTTATAAGCAAATAAATCATTAGGAGTTAGTCCTAAAAATTCGTCCTTGGTGTATCCATACTGCTTAAGCATAGCACTATTAACTTTGGTTATTCTTTGATGAGCAAAAACATAATCCATTACCTTTTCTTTATCCACTTCATCATTCCAATAAACCGGCTCATCTATTATCATAAAGAAAAAACCATCCTGCGATTGACTAAAGAATAAATCTAATAATTCTTCTTTTTCCTTTAAAGCTCGCTTTAGTTTAAGATATGTGCTTTTTCGTTGTTTTTTCATTTTTCGAAAAATTCACTCCTTTTATAAAATCAGCGATTTTATAAGTCAGAAAACTGCTCTTATCTTTTAGACTATAATAGTTAAATATAATTAATTTCGACAATTTTAATAATACTACTTCATATTATATCATTTTATACCTATATTATCCAGGGGGGAAGGTACAAAAAACCCGTGAAGGTAACCAGAATTCTCTGATTACCCGCACGGGCTCCTTAAAACTATTGTATTATTTTTTCATTGGCTATTATTAGTCACATTTTTTTGCAAATAATAATGTAGTTTATGATCGATACTTATTTATCCAATTACTGCCTTTGTTAAATTTCTCGGCTGATCTATTTCACAGCCTTTTGCTTTCGAAATATAGTAAGCGATTAATTGTAAAGGCATAACCGCAAGTGCTGGTAATAATAAATTATCAACTTCTGGGATATATATTACTTCTTCAGTATATTTCGCCAATTCAGTATCCCCTTCTACGCCAATAGCTACAACCTTTGCTCCTCTTTCACTAAATTCTTTAATGTTAGCTAAGGTTTTGTCATAGATAGATTTTTGAGTGCAAACGGCAATAATTAAAGTACCTTCATTAACTAATGCTGTTGTTCCGTGCTTAAATTCACCTGAAGGATAGGCTTCAGCATGAATATAAGAAGTTTCTTTTAACTTTAGTGCTCCTTCTAATGCTATTGCCCAGTCAAATCCACGTCCAATAAAGAATACGTTTTCTTTATCTTTAAACTCTTGTGCAATTTTTTCAAATTTATCAACTTCTGCTAAAATCTTTTCAATTTCTTTTGGTAGCTGTTGTAATTCTTTAATGATTTTTGCTGATGTTTCTTCATCTATTATTCCTTTTATTTGACCTAAATATAATACTAATAAATACTCAGCTATTAGCATTGCGGTATAGGCTTTAGTAGAAGGTATCGCTACTTCTGATCCTGCCCAGATATAGATTACATAATCTGATTCACGAGCTATTGTGCTATCTACTACGTTAGTAATTGCCATAACATCTGCACCTTTGCTTTTTGCTTCTCTTAAGGCTTCTAAGGTATCTGTTGTTTCTCCGGACTGGGTTACAACAATTACTAAAGTTTTTTCATCTACTAATGGTTCACGAAACGCGAATTCAGAAGCAATGTCTACTTCTACTGGCATTTTTAATAATTTTTCGAATAGTTTTTTTCCTACTAGTCCTGCATGGTAAGCCGTTCCACAGGCAACAATATACACCTTATTCCATTTTTTTGCTGTTTCTAAGGATATTTCAAAGTCTTGAAATGTCACCTTATTGTTTTCGATTCTTCCATTTAATGTTCTGTTTACAGTTGCTGGCTGTTCATGGATTTCTTTAAGCATAAAATGCTCATATCCATTTTTTTCATCTAACTTTACCATTAAAAAATCCTCCTAAGTTTAAGCACACTGCATCTAATACCCTTTGTCCCTAAAATTACTTTTAGGATTTAAGATATCTTTTTCGGTCATGCAGCAACCGGGAAGCATCCGCCGAATTTTCGATTAAACTTCCCCCTCGTCAACCATGTACTGGTCCAGGCGCTTATTCATACCACTGTGCTTAGTTCAAATACGGTACACTACAGTATAACCTTTCTGCCTTTAATTAACAATAGGACATTTTTTCTAGTTTCACCCTTACTCTATGCATAGACTTAAAGATTGCTACTATAAATTAACTAGTTTTTTCAATTCCTTAATTTTGGTCTGATATTTTTTCTTGGACCAACTACCATAAGAGGGATGTGGTACTTCCCAGATAATATTCCAGTCCTTTTCATTAATCATTTGTTTTAGGTAATATTCGGCTGTTTTTCCACAAGGAATGAGTAAAGTGTCTTTTTGTACGCTTTGAATTTTAATTTTAAACTTAGTAAGTAAAATTTCTTTAATTATTAATTCTTTGTCACTTAATCTTTTAACATTTTTTCTTAACCTTTCTAGAATACTTAAGATTTGCTGATACTTTTCTTGGACGTCTTCTGGATACGCTAATTTCTGCATTGGGATTTCACAAATGTTAGTTATACCTATTTTTTGAACTTTTTCATTTTCCCCACTCTCAGAATCTAGGAATAACCCTAATGGTAAGGGCTTTTTTTTGTATTCCTCTGGGAATAAATGTTTAGTCATCATTTTCCCTGAGCTACCTGCTACGGGTAATTTATATTTTAATTCTTCTACATGAGGACTTTCTAAAATAAAAATATACTCTGCTATAGCTAAATTAACACCCTGCACACTAAAATATTCATGTAAATAATCTAAGTCTTTACTTAATTTATCCATTTCATCCTCCAATAAAAAAAGCCCCTCAGGGCTTTTATATTACATTTGCTATACCTCGATAAACTGCACCTCTATTTACGTCTAAGGTAAATATTTCGCCATTTTTAAATTTATTTCTAGCATCTTTAATTCCTACGATTACCGATACCCCAATATTTAAGCCAACTATTGCAGCATGAGAAGTAATTCCTGCTTCTTCTGTGATAACCGCTGCTGCTTTTTTCATATATGGTACCATTTCAGCAGTGGTTCCAAAAGTAACTAAAATTTCCCCTTCTTCTAGCTGTTTAGCATCTTCTAGATTATTAACTATTCTTGCTTTACCTACTACAGAATTATAGCCAATTCCTGTACCTAGTGCGACTATTTGACCTACTACTTCTACCTTTAGGATATTAGTTGTTCCGGCTAGCCCCACAGGTACACCTGCTGTAACTACAACTAAATCACCGTTATTAATAAATCCTGCCTCTAATGTTGTATCTATGGCTTGTTCGATCATTTTATCTGTCCCATTAGCCTCATCAGTATAAATAGGATTTACTCCCCATACTATGGATAACTTGGTCAGTGCCCTCATACATGGTGTATTTGCCACAATTGTAGCTTTTGGCCTGTATTTAGATATCATTCGGGCTGTAAAACCTGTTTTGGTTACGGTAATAATTGCAGCTGCTCTTAAATCTCTAGCCGTAGAGCAAGTTGCATGACTAATAGCATCAGTTGTAGTTTTACGAGTCTTTATTTCTTTAAATCTATGGTGGTCATCATAATTAATAGCTGACTCTGTTTTTTCTGCTATACGTGTCATTGTTTGTAAGGATATTACGGGATATTTTCCTGCCGCCGTCTCCCCTGATAACATTATTGCATCTGTGCCATCAAAAATTGCATTAGCTACATCACTAGCTTCTGCTCTTGTTGGACGAGGGTTTCGCATCATTGAATCTAACATTTGCGTAGCTGTAATTACAGGTTTGCCAAGTTTATTGCACTTCTTTATTAATATCTTTTGAATTATTGGTACTTCTTCCGTTGGAATTTCTACTCCTAAGTCTCCTCTTGCAACCATAATTCCTTCAGATACTTCTAAGATTTCATCAATATTATCGACACCTTGGCGATTTTCTATTTTAGAAATAATATCTATATCTGCGTTCTCTTCTTCTAATATTTTCTTAATAGCTAAAACATCTTGGGCATTTCTAATAAAGGATGCCGAAATAAAGTCTACACCATATTTAATCCCGAACTTAATATCTGCAATATCTTTTTCCGTAATAGATGGTAAATTAATTCTGACATCAGGCACATTTACACCTTTACGGTTAGAAATTTCTCCACTATTTAAAATCTTACATTTTATTTCTGATTTTTCTACATTTAATACTTCTAAAGAAATAATTCCATCATCTAAAAGAATTTGATTTCCTGGCTTTACATCCTGTGGTAAACCAGCATAATTTACAAAAATTCTAGACTCATCACCTTCTATTTCATCAGTGGTTAAGGTAATTTCATTTCCTGCTATTAAATTAGCCTTGCCATCTTTAATTAGACCTATTCTAATCTCAGGTCCTTTGGTATCAAGCATAATCCCAATTGGCTTCTTTGTTATCTCTACAGCTTTAGCAATAGCTCCAATTCTCTCGGCATGTTCTTCATAATTTCCGTGTGAAAAATTGAGTCTAGCTACATTCATGCCATTATTGATTAATTCTACTAATGTTTCTACCGATTGACTTGCTGGACCTATTGTGCAGACAATTTTTGTTTTTTTCATCATTATCCTCCTTTCCTGCTACAATTATATTGCAAGTATTCCTGCTAAATTATGTACATACTCATCTATTCCTTTTTTCTTGCCGATAATTTCTTGAAGTGGTATCCCCACAACGTGATTACCTACCATACCTGCCATTAAATCTGTTTTTCCATCTAACAGGAGGTTAACTGCAAAGGCTCCCATTTTACTAGCAATTATCCGGTCTGTGGCACTAGGGGTACCTCCACGTAAAGTATGACCTAAAACAGTTACTCGGATATCATAATCTGCTAATTCTTGAATTTTTCTTTTTACGTCAAAAGCCGAACCTACACCCTCAGCAACTAAAATTATGCTATGTCTTTTTCCTCTATCTAATCCTCTTTGTAATCTTTTTACTATCGTCTCGTAGTCTACAGGTGTTTCTGGAACTAAAATTGATTCTGCTCCACCTGCTAGTCCTGCTTCAAGTGCTAGCCATCCTGAATTACGCCCCATTACTTCAATCAAGAATATTCTCTCATGCGAGGTAGCAGTATCTCTAATTCTATTAATAGCATCTAAGGCAGTGTTTACTGCTGTGTCAAATCCTATGGTTAAGTCCGTTCCAAAAATATCATTATCAATAGTTGCAGGAACTCCAATTACAGGAACATTTAATTCACATAATTCTCGAGCACCTCTAAAGGAACCGTCTCCACCTACTACAACTAGTCCATCAATTTTATGGATTCGAATACTTTCAAGGGCTTCTTCTTTACCTTCTTTAGTCATAAATTCTTCACTTCTAGCTGTATGTAAAAAAGTTCCACCTCTTTGAATAATATCTGCTACTGACCCTAAATCTAATTTTGTAAAATCTCCATCAATCAATCCAGCATAGCCTCTTTTTATCCCAACTGCTTCACAACCATTATAAATTGTAGTCCTCACAACAGCCCTTATCGCAGCGTTCATCCCTGGGGCATCACCACCACTTGTTAAAACAGCGATTTTTTTCATTTAATAGTCCCCCTCTTTATTTAAAATGATATTGAACTATTTATTATTTCTATTGCTTCTTCAGCTTCTGATTCAGGTACAGAAATTTCTACTGCTCCAGAATCACCTAAATGTGGTACTCCCATTGATTTGAGATTAACTAAGAGTCCTTCTCCTTTAAGCAGCGTACTTATCTGTTCGGCGATAATTCGGTTTGGTGCTATATAGATTATAGTCCACATAAAGCATTACCTACCTTCCTTATTCGTCTAGAGTTCCTGCTTTTATTATTCCATGTTCTGTATAAATTAATGCTTTTCCTTTTATTTTCATTGCGGATGTTTGCTCGGTAAATTGGGCAATAACTACATCTCCACCATCTAATTTTTCTGTATGATGAAATTTTGTATCTCTTCCCCTAGTAAGTCCGCTAATATGTACACCATTTTCCATAGCTTTTATTACAATATACTTTTCATTATCTCCGGCCATTTTTTCCACCTACCTCATATTTTCTTTTAAGAGCTTCACTGACGATTGGAGGTACTAATTCCTCTACATTTCCGCCCATTATAGCTACACCTTTAATGATGGTCGAGCTTACAAACGAATAATTTGTATCTGACATTAAAAATACAGTCTCTATTTGCTTATTAAGAGTTTTATTCATTGATGCCATTTGCATCTCATGTTCAAAATCTGAAATCGCCCTTAAACCTCTAATAATTGCAGTAGCATTTTTACTTTCAAGATAAGGTACTAGTAAACCCCTAAAAGACTCAACTTCTATATTATTGATATTTTCATCACAAATATCCCCACAACATTTATGGATAAGCTGTAATCTTTCTTCTAATGTAAATATATTATCCTTATAATTATCTGCTGCTACGGCGATTATAACTTTATCAAAAAGTTTTGCTGCTCTTTGTAATATATTCAAATGACCATAAGTTATCGGGTCAAATGTTCCTGGATATACTGCTATTGTAGTCAATAAAACCAACCTCCAAAAATAATTACCTAATTGCTATGTATCACAACAATAATTCTATTAATACCCTTATTATCCTGCAATATCTTAAAATTAATCTAAAGAAACAGGACTTGTAAAATTATACAAGTCCTGTTTCTTTAGCATGAGCTATCTTAGCAGCACTAGCTGAAGCTATAGCGGCGACTAAATCATCTAAAAAGGTATTCACTTGTTCTTTAGAGGAATCTAAGGTTCCAATTATACCAATTTTCATTTTATCTAAATAACCAAAACTAGTAATTCCAATCGTTCCATAAATATTAGTTATTGCCATAGCTAAAATTTCATCAACACCATATAAAGGTTCATCTATTTGTACAGTCCCTAAAATAGGCTCGGGTAAATTACCTTGTTCTGCTGCCATATCTAAAGCTATTCCTGTTAATACAGCATATTGAACTTCTCTTTTTTCTAAAACTGCATCAATTGCATCAAGGCAAGTAGACATTAATAAATCAGGGTAATAGGCAATTTGCAAAGTATGCACTATATCAGCTATATCTTGTAATTCTACCCCACGATCTCTTAATTGTTCTTTAACTTTATCTTTCATTTAATTTCCCCCTTTTACCTGACTAACCCGTATTTCTCATAATTATGCATAGAGGAAAAATAATAGAATGATCCTATCTATAAATATCAGATAATTAATTATTAAACAGCAGAAATCCTCTAGAACTATGTGGTTAGTGATATCTCTTTTTTAGATAGAATATTTAATAATTCCGTATATAATTCTTCTTGCCACGTTACCCAGTAATTATTTTTTAACTGAATTAGCTTTTTTTCGGGCAAGTAGTATAAATAAACCGGCATTTTTCCAGGATATTTCATGAGTATATCCATTATTTTCTGTGTTTGCTCAGGACTAATTTGCTGGGTATCTATTTTTAAATATAGCTTTTGCAAAATTTGCTTATCTGATTCATGTTCGAGATTATTAAGTGGAACTAGATCTTCGGCAAAGAGTTTAGGATTATCTTCTTGTAAATTTATTCTTCCTTTAATAGCTAAAAGCATATCTTCTTGGACAAGACTAGAGTACTTTTGTAATACCCTTGGAAAAATTAAGACATCTATGGAACCTGTTAAATCCTCTAAAACAGAATAAACCATCATCTCACCTTTTTTCGTGATGCTTCTTTTCACAAAGCTTAGAATGCCACCTAAAACAACTTTTCTTCCATCATGTATTTCCTCTATTTCGTCAATCCTTAGCTTTATTTTGGTCTTTAAGACTTCAATATATTCATCTAAAGGGTGTCCACTTACATAAAATCCTAAAGTTTCTTTTTCCATTTCTAAAATATCTTTCATCTCAAACTCGTCTACGTTTGGCAGTTTCACTTCATCAAATTCTAAAGTAAATCCTGCTTCTTCTCCGATATCAAAAAGTGAAACTTGCTTACTATTTTTATCTTTCTGAATTAAATGACCTCTTTCATAACAATCATCTAAAACTTGCATTAATTGTACTCTATTTCCGGGCACAGAATGAAAGGCACCACATCTAATTAGGCTTTCTATCACTCTTCTATTTACATGGCTTAAATCTACCCTGGCACAAAAGTCTTGTAAAGATTTAAACCCACCTTCTTCACGCGCCTTTATGATGTCTTGGATAGCTCCTTTACCTACATTTTTTACAGCAGCTAAGCCAAAGCGGATGTTTTCATCATCAACAATAAAACTTTCGGTACTTTGATTTACATCAGGAGGCAAGACATTAATCCCCATATTTCGACATTCAGCAATATAAAAAGGCACCTTATCAGCTGTTTCCATCACGCTTGATAAAAGGGCTGCCATAAACTCTCTAGGATAATGGGCCTTTAAAAAAGCAGTTTGAAACGAGATATATGCATAAGCTGCACTATGACTTTTATTAAATCCATAACCTGCAAAATATTCTATTAGTTCAAAAATCTTAGTAGCTATTTCTTTATCTATTTTATTTTTTTCTGCACCTTTAATAAATTGTTCTTTTAGGTCTGCTATTATTTCTGGTTTCTTTTTACCCATGGCTCTTCTTAATAAATCCGCTTCTCCTAAGGAAAATCCTGCTAGATCACTGGCAATTCTCATTACCTGTTCTTGATACAAAATTACCCCATAAGTTGCTTTCAAAATAGGTTCTAATAAAGGATGTAAATACTCGGTAGATTTTTTTCCATGTTTTCTAGCGATGAAATCTTCAACCATACCGCTCCCTAAAGGTCCTGGTCTATATAAAGCCACCAAAGCGATAATATCTTCAAAATGGGCTGGTTTTAGATCTTTTAAAATTGCCCTTAGACCCGAGCTCTCAAGTTGGAATACGCCAATAGTATTTCCAGCACTTAATAATTCATAAGTTTTCTCATCATCAAAATCTGTATTTTTAAAATCAACTAAGATATTTTTATTTTTATGAATTAATTCTACAGCTTTATTAATTACAGTTAGAGTTCTAAGTCCTAACATGTCCATTTTTAAAAGACCAATTTCTTCTACATTTTCTTTAGCAAACTGGGTACTTACTGCCTCATCGCTAGTTCTTTGTAAAGGTAAGTAAGTATCTAAAGGTTCTTTAGAAATAACTAGTCCAGCTGCATGGGTACCAGAATGTCTTGGCATACCTTCTAAACCTTTTGCGGTATAAAATAATTCTTTAATTTGTTCATTTTCTTCTATTAATTGTCTTAAATCTGGAGAAATGTTGATTGCCTTTTCTAAGGTTATCCCGATTTCATTAGGTACTAGCTTTGCTACTTTATCTACTATGCCTAAAGGAATATTCATAACCCTCCCAACATCCCTAATTGCTGCTCTAGCCGCCATTGTACCAAAAGTAATAATTTGCGATACTCTTTCTTTACCATATTTACTTACTACATAATCAATTACTTCTCCGCGTCTTTCATAACAAAAATCAATATCTATATCGGGCATACTTACTCTTTCTGGATTTAAAAATCTTTCAAATAATAAATCATATTTAATGGGATCAATATCTGTAATTCCAAGTGTATACGAAACTATACTACCTGCAGCCGAGCCCCTTCCTGGTCCTACATAAATACCTTGTTTTTTGGCATAATTAATAAAGTCCCATACAATGAGAAAATAGCCAGGATAACCCATTTTATTAATTGTTTGCAATTCAAATTCTAGCCTTTTTTTAATTGTTTCATCTATATTTTCATATCGTTCTTTTAAACCATCAACACATAATTTTTCTAAATATGTTTCTAAAGTGTAGCCTTCGGGGATATCAAAATTAGGCATATGGTTTTGGCCAAAGGTAAAGTCCACATTACACATCTCCGCAATTTTAACCGTATTATTGAGAGCATCTTGATATTCTCCTAATCTTAAATTCATTTCGTCATAGCTTTTAAGGTAAAAGTCTTCTGAGTCAAATCTTAATCTAGAGTCATCTCCTAAGGTTTTTCCCATTTGAATGCACATTAAAACATCTTGTAATTTTGAATCTTCTTTCTCAATATAATGGACGTCATTACTGGCTACTAAAGGAATATTCGTTTCCTTGCTAATATTTGCAATTAATCTATTTAAATTATCTTGCTCACTTAGTCCTTGATTTTGTAATTCTAAATAGAAGTTTTCTGCTCCAAAAGTTTCTTGATACCATAGGGCTACTTCTTTAGCCTCTTCATACTTTTCTCCCATTAATAAGGCATTTATTTCACCAGCAAGGCAGGCACTGGTCACAATTAAACCTTCACTATACTGGGCTAATATGTCTTTATCAACTCTAGGTTTATAATAAAAACCTTCTGTATGAGCTAAAGAAACTAATTTAATTAAATTTTGATACCCAATATTATTTTTAGCAAGTAACACTAAATGATGGGCTCTATCATCTATATTTGGTCTTTTATCAAAACGAGAATTTGGAGCAACATATACTTCACATCCGATGATAGGTTTTATTCCTTCTTTTTTGCAAGCCTTATAAAAATCAATTACTCCATACATTACGCCATGATCTGTAATGGCAATAGCGGGCATATTTAATTCCTTAGCCCTTTTGACCATTTTATCTATTCGACATGCCCCATCTAATAGGCTATAGGATGTATGCACATGTAAATGAACAAATGACTTCATAATATATCCACATCCTTTATTTTCTCTCATAATTTTAATTAAAACAGATATACATATATACTACAAATAAAATAAAGTAGGTAAATATATGTTTTCTTTTCCAAACAAATTGCTTTTCATTTTTTGTACTGCTTTAGGCTTAATTCTGGGTGGTTCTTTAATTGGATCCTTATCTACTATTATAACTGGTGATGAGCCATATTCCACTATGAGAAAATTGGCGGAGGATATTAAAATTTGGGCAGTTGTGGCTGCAATTGGTGGTTCCTTTACACCTTACGAAGCATTTGGGTCAGGAATATTTTCAGGGGACATCAGATCTCTTGGAAAACAGTTTTTTTATGTGGTTAGTTCTCTTACAGGGGCTGAATTTGGAATATACTTAATTTATACTTTTACAGGAAATCGTTAAATGAAAAATACCTTTTTTTTAAATGCTAGTTTTTCGCAAATAATGGCTGCCTGGATTATTGGTATCTTGATTGGAGCTGCTTTAACTAGTCTTGCCATTGGGTATCATCTAGATAATATTAATAATCAAAATCAAATATTAGAAGGAAAATTATTAGAAAAAGAAGGTCAAATGAAAATATTAGAGGATAAAGTATCTAATACTAAAAGATGGCTAATTGTTGAGGAAATTATCATTGAACTAGAATTAACTAAAAGAGAATTTCCTGATAAAGAAAGTTTGCATTGCGAAATAGAACAACAAATACGCGAAATGGTAAATAATATTCGAGGTAAAAAAGTAAAGGACTTGGATCCCCAGGTTTTATGGAATATTATTGAAAAGAGAAATGTTTCGCTCAAAGGGCATAGTTTCACTTTAGAAGTAAGAGGTTTACTTATTTCAGAAAAACTGACTTATTATGTATTTGCAAAATTTAATGAACCTAAACAACCTATTGAAAATATGTAAAAGCTCTATGCTCAGTAAAATGCATCCTTTGTAAAGGCCATTTTATAGTGGGCATAGAGCTCATTTTTATTTTCGTACTGCTTTTGCAGTAGTCATAGCTTTTGCTTTTAATTCAGAATCGCTATAAAATTCAATTTCTACCATACATGTTTTTTTGTCTGATTTTAAAATAGTAGTTAAAACTTCAACCTTATCTCCAACAGCGGGTGGATTCATTTGATGAATTGTAAAGGTATCATTAATTGCATCCCAACGTAACTTTTTGCGAATAGCTATGTACGCTGCAGTACTCATAATCATCACTACCGTACCTATACTTGCTGTACCTAGTTCACTAACCATAAACTGAGTTATTTCCCCAGATAGCTTAACTCCACCCTCCCATTCTTCTAATTTAAAGCCACTTAGGGTAAGATTGTCTACAGTTTCTCCAAATTTAGGTTGTCTTTGCGTTTGCTGAAAAGCCTTTAAAATATCCCTCCGGCTAATAGTTCCTAAAAGATGCTTTTGTTCATCGACAACAGGAACCAGCTCAAACCCTTCCCATACTAATAGTCTTGATAAATGAGTTACAAGCGTTTTTCGCTCAGCAGTTAAAACATCGGCATTCATTACTGCTAAGATACTCGTTTCTGGCTCTACTCCTGCAATATCAACAGCTGTAACTATACCGACAACGATTCCATATTGGTCAACTACTGGAAATCTACTACGCCCCGTTTTTTTAGCTAATTCATGCCAATCAAAAACAGTAGCATCTGGTGATATATATTTAATATTCCTCGTCATTATATCTTCTACTCTAACTAATTCTTTCGCCTTTAATCTTTCATAAACGGCTTTATTAATCATAGAAGTTGCTAAAAAGGTATCGTAAGGAGATTTAATAATAGGTAGACCTAGTTCTTTGGCCTTTTTTAAGACTTCTTCCTTAACATCTACCGCTCCTGTAATTAATAAGGCTGATCCATAATTTAAGCCTGCTAATTGCAGATCGACTCTATCACCAACAATTAATAGCGCAGGTTTTTCAACATCACGTTCAAAAATTTCTTTTGATGAAGCTCCGATTAAAAATTGTTCTGGAGTCATGCTTAGATTTTCTTGTCCTGTTAAAACTTCACCTTCAACAATTATAATAATTTCTTTTAAACTAAAATCTTCTAACTCTTTTTCTTCTTCTTCCTCAATCCGAATAGTTCCAACCTTTGGAATCGAACTTACTAATCCTTTATTTTCCGCTTCTTTAATAGCCCTATAGGCTGTTCCTTCACTAACATCTAACTCTTTAGCTATTTGGCGCACTGATACCTTTGTACTTATTTCTAAATTTTTTATATATTGAATAATTATTTCATGCTTAGTTAGGACTATTTTCTTCACCACCCTTTAATATCTTCTTTAATTATAACAAAACAACAAACTTATTGTAATACTTTTTTTGAAAAATAGGTTACTGTATTATAACAGGAACCTATTTCCAGTCAAATTCTTTTATTTTTCGAGTCATTATGCCTCCTATTCGACCTGTTTCTTCAGCCGTTAACTCACCCCAACCGAGTTCTTTTATTTTATGTGTTAAACCTAATTCTTCAGCAACTTCTAATTTTAAAATATCTTTAGTTACATATACTTTTTTCTTCATCTCATTCACCCTCGATAATTAAATTAGACTTATACTTAATGCCCCTAAAGATGATTATTTCTAAACCTAATTTTTTAAATTTCTTTGTTTTTATCTTTTACCATTTTCTTTTAATTAATCATGTTATTACTTTACTAAGTTATTTTTTTCTTTTTGAATAAATATTAGTATTTTTCGCAAACTATCTAAGAAGGAGGGATGAAAATGGATAAAACAGCTTTGACTTTAGTTATTATTGGTGCACTTAACTGGGGACTTATTGGTCTGTTTAACTTTGATCTTGTAGCCACTTTATTTGGTGGACAAACTTCTTGGTTAAGTAGGATAGTTTATTCTCTTGTAGGTATTGCTGGATTATATGCAATCTCCTTATTATTTACTAAAGATAAGGTTACTGATCGTTAAAAGTTATTAATAATTCTTTTCTAACAAATAAAACTAATAAGTATTAAAATAGGAAAGAGGCTGGTGAAAATAAAAATATCACAGCCTCTTTTCTTATAGGCAAAAATTTTTAAGAATTTGTTCACTCTTTAGCTGCTTCTTACATACTATGTTTTATCACCAAATACTTGATCCTTACTAAAAGATAAAAAATAATCTTTTGGGGGTGCTAAACTTGAAAAGGTGCGAAAACTGTTGGAAGAAAGTAGTCTGCAATTGTTCCATAAAGGAAAGATGTCCATATTGGGAAACAACAGATAGAGCAATTAGCACAAAAAAGATGATTAGAACCTAATAGGATAGAATTGGCGATACTGAAAGAAAAAATCCACCTTTAAATTTAAAGGTGGACTTTTTCTGTATACTTTTATTTTTTAATGCTTAATCCTTTTTCTTCATTCCAGTTTATTTGCAACCCAAATTCCTCAGTAACATATTTCCAAGTCAAAGGCATATAAGTAATATCTTTATAATTTAAAAAAGGATATTCTTCATCTTTATTAATATTATTTTCATTTATCTTGATTTGTAAATTAGCTAATTGTGCATAATATGCTTTACCTAAAGTATTATTACCACTTAAATCTTGATTTAAAATATCGCTCGCTGTTTCCTTCTTACTAAGGCCTAATCCGTTGGTGTTATCCCAGGTTATATTAATTCCTAAAGCCCCACAATAATCCCAAGTTAAAGGTAAATAAGTTATATCCTTATAAATTAAAATAGGAAATTTATTTTTTGTGTTATCCACAATCATATCATTAATAGTTACAGGGAAGGTTGGCACAGTTACCCTGATACCATTATCTACCTTAGGTTTACTTGCAGTTGTACTACCAAAAATAAGTGGCTCTTTTATATTTTCTAAAGTTCTCATTTCAAAATTATTAGCAAGATATTCTAAAAGAGGACGTAAATTTTTTACCGTAGTTGGCATGTCATGAATTAAAATAACAGGTTCAATATTTCTATGCTGTAAATTTTTTATTTGCTCTATAGCTTTAGTGGCTAATCTTTTGTCTTTATAAGCCCAATCTCTTGTATCTACATTCCAATCCCACATTTGAAATCCTGCTTCTTTAACTGCTTGGATATAGGAGGGTTTCATATGGGGGTGACTCCCATAGGGCACACGAATCAAGTAAGCATCAGTTCCAGTTACTTTTTTAATATATTCTTTACCTTGAGTCATTTCCTGTACAACCGTATATTTAGATTTATAAAATTTATTCTTATCATGTGTAACCCCGTGCATTCCTAACGCATGACCTTCTTTTACCATTCTATTTAAAGTGTCTGAATGTTGTTTCATTCTTGGCTCTAGCATAAAAAAAGTCGCCTTAACATCATATTCAGCGAGTAAATTTAATAGTTCGTTTGTTGCATAAGATGGACCATCATCTATAGTAAGATAGGCTATCTTTTTTCCACTAGCCTTTTTAACAGGTTCTTTAATATTCTTAGGTACTGATGGTTGACCAACATTTTTCACTTGGGTATTAGTGTTTTCTGCGGCGGAGACAACTTCGCCTTCTGAGGGCTTAGGAAAAGAAAAAATAATAGTAATAGCAATTAACATTACTAGTAAATTTACTATTTTGATGTTTTTAATATTTTTGTCTGTTCTCTTTTTCATGAAATCCCGTCCTAATAATGTATTTTTTGTAATAATTAATATTATATCTTAAATAGTTCTTTTATGACAACTAATAAAAATACAAAAAGGTGACAAGTTATTTACAAAACCGTTACAAAAAAACGAACCTTTTAATTAGGCTCGCCTTGTTATATTATATTTTAGATTATTTTTTTATTTTATGATATAAGTTATTTTTACCATTACCTGATATTCAATATTTTGAGGTTCAATAGGTATCGAGCTATCTTCAGCTTTAGACATTTCATTTGTCATGAAAACAGGATATGAATTAAAGTTTTTTTGCACTTCGATATTCTTAATTTTAACTATTTGAGATCCAATTGCTGTAGTAACCATTTTTGCTTGAGCTTTAGCATCATTAATCGCCTTTACAATTGCTTCATTTAAGAGCTTTTGTTGTCCTGTTTCTGATAAAATAAACTCTACGCCACTCATGCTCTCTGCACCATTTTTAATTGCTATATCAATAATTTCTCCTGTTTTAGCTAGGTTTTTAGTAGTAACTATAATATAGTTAGTTGCCCTATAACCTGTGTTTTCTTCTTGTTCTAAATCATTATTCCATCTAGTTAAGGGATAAAAATTAATATTTTCGGTTTTAATTTCTTTTTTGTCTATTCCTGAATTTTCTAGCAAGTTAATAACCTTCTTTGTTTTAGCAGAAGTTTCATCCATAATGTTTTTAGATTTTCCTTCTGTGCTTACTTCAAATCGGATGCTAACTAGATCAGGATCTGCTGATATTTTACCTGTCCCCACAACATCTACCGTAGAAAGATCTTTTACGCTTTCCTCTGATGCAAAACCAGTAAACATAGCCATAGATAATACTAACATAATTAACAACAATAACTTTCGACATATTTTCATTTAAATCTCCCCTTTCTTAAGTATAGACGTTTATGAAATAGAATAAGTTTCCTGATTATTCTATTTTATCCCGTTTATTCATGGAGAAATTAAATACTTTGCGCCGCCTCTAAAGTATTTTCTAAAAGCATGGCTATCGTCATAGGCCCTACCCCTCCAGGCACTGGTGTAATGAAACTTGCTACTTCTTTTGCTCCTTCAAATTCGACGTCTCCAGTTAACTTACCATTTTCTAAACGATTTATACCCACATCAATTACTATTGCTCCTGGCTTAATCATCTCGGCTGTAATGAAATTAGGTTTTCCAATAGCAGCTATTAATATATCTGCTGCTTTAATTTCCTCGGACAAGTTTTTTGTTTTTGAATGGCAAATTGTTACTGTGGCATTTTGGGCTAATAGCATTAAGGCGATAGGTTTTCCTACAATATTACTTCTACCTACCACTACTGCCTTTTTCCCAGCTATTTCGATCCCAGTTTCTTTAATTAATCTCATACACCCTTTAGGAGTACAAGCCTCAAATGTTTTTTCTCCTACTAGCAATTTACCTGTATTTATCGGGTGAAATCCATCTACATCCTTTTCTGGGGATATTTTTAAAATCACTTCTTTTTCATCTAGATGTTTTGGTAAAGGCAATTGCACCAAAATACCATGAATTTTACTATCTTTATTTAATTTATCAATCAAATCTATCAATTCATTTTGACTTGTAGATTCAGATATACGATGAATTTCTGAATGCATACCAACTTCAGTACACGCCTTTTCTTTACTCGCTACATAAACCTTGGATGCTGGATCTTCTCCTACTAATACAACAGCTAAGCCAGGAATGACTCCATTTGCTTTAAGTGCTTGTACCTTTTCTTTGATTTCTGTTCTAATCTTTTGTGATATTTCTTTTCCACTAATTAACTTTGCCTCCATTAAAACTCCCCCTAAAAAATATCTTTATCTATTTCAGTTATTTCTAGCTCATAATTTGCTTCGATAAAATCAATTATTTCAGACATTTGCTTATCAATTATTTGTTTGTTTGTACTAACTATAGACATACCAATTACAGCTATTTGCCACTGATCATTTTCAGCCACTTCAGCTATGGAAACATTAAACTTATTCCTAAGTTTAGCCATAATACTTTTGATGATACTTCTTTTTTCCTTTAAAGAGTGCACATACGAAATATGTATTTTAACAATTAAACTACCAATAAACATTTAAAACACCCTTTGTTAAATTATTATTTTATTAATTCTCGTTATCTTAATCTTATTCCTGCGCCATAGTCCAAATGTCGTCTACCGTTTTGCTCGTAGATTCTGGTTTTTTTAAATAAGATGCCATTTCTTTTACTTGTTTAATTTTTACCGGATTCTCTAATAATAAATTCATCTCAGTAATTAAATCATCAATTTTCCGAACCTTTACTGCTAATCCCCTATTTAATAAAAAATGAGTATTTCTATCTTCTTGGCCTGGTAAAGAAGACAATATTAAAATAGGAAGTTTCATAGTCAGAGCTTCTGCTATCGTAACTCCACCTGGCTTACTGATTAAAATATCGCAAGCAGACATTACCTTTGCTATATTAGTAACATAACCATAAATATGTAATTTATTTTGGAATTTTAATTCTTCTAGATCAGCCTTTAATTTTTCATTTTTTCCCGCTATAACGATAACCTGTAGATCTGATTCTTTTAATAATTTTTTTGTGATTTCTTTAATATTTCCAAGACCTAGTCCTCCACCCATAATAAGGGCAGTAGGGCAGTCCTCTAGATTCAATTCTGTGCGCATCTGTTGTTTCGAATATACTTCTTTAAATTGTTTTCTTATTGGAATCCCATAATCTTTAATTTTCTTAGTATCTATATCTTCTTTGATTAAAGGGTTTATTAAATCTATATCTGGTATCACAAATAAATCTACTTGTGGCTGTACCCAGAAATTATGAACTGTATAGTCTGTAATACAGGCAATCAAAGGTGCGTTTATTTTTTCTTTCTTTTTTAAAACTGATAAAATGCTCACAGGAAATGCATGTGTACAGACAATTACATCTGGCTTAAAATCTTGCAACAGTTTATCCATTTTAGGTGATAATAAATGGGAGAGAACTTGTCCTAAATCTACTAAACCGTCTCCTTCTTCAGCTTGTTGATATAGGTAACCCCAAAGTTTAGGTGTAAATTTTAAGGTCTCCATATAACTTCCTACTACCACTTTATTAAATAATGTATTAATATAGTGAAATGTATCTACTATTTTTACTTCTGATCTTTCTGACCTTGACTTTATTTCTTCATTTAACGAATAGGCAACACTATCATGACCTGAACCAATAGATACTGAAAAGATTAATATTTTAAGAGGTTTTAGCACTATATATCTCCTTTCGAAATCATAAAAAAGAAGGTGACTTTAATGTGGCGCAACTATAAGCATCCCATGTTTACAAAAGTAAAAAAGGCAATGTATAAATATAATATGATAGAAGATAATGACACCATTGCGGTGGGTGTTTCAGGAGGAAAGGATAGTATTTTTCTACTTAACTCTTTAGCTGTCTTAAAAGAAATCCTCCCTGTAAAATTTAATATTATCGCAATTACTTTAGATTTAGGTTATGAAAATGATTATTCTACTGTAGAAAAGTATTGTAAAAGCTTAAATATACCTTACCATATCAAAAATACGGATATAGCGAAAGTTGTTTTTGATGAACGTAAAGAAAAAAGTCCATGTTCCTTATGTGCAAAAATGCGTAGAGGGGCTTTAAATAATTTTGCTAAAGAATTAGGTTGTAACAAGGTTGCACTTGGTCATCACAGTGATGACGCTATTGAAACCTTTATGCTAAGCCTTCACTATGAAGGTAGGATTCATTGTTTTGCCCCGAGCACTTATCTAAGTAGAATTGATTTAACTGTGGTTAGACCTTTAATATTTATAGCTGAAAAGGATATTATTTATCTAGTTAAAAAGTTTGACCTTCCAATAGTGGTTAATAACTGTCCTGCAAATGGAAAAACTAAACGCCAAGAAGTTAAAGATTTACTTAGTGATATGAAAAAAAATAACCCGTTAGTCAAAGATCATATGCTAAGTGCTATTATAAATACTATCTGGAAAGGCCAAACTAATACTGAATAACTAATAACTAATAACTAATAACTAATAACTAAGTTTAAGGGTAAATTATCTTTGAAAACCGTTCACTGATAGTTTACCCTTTCTTTTGCTCAAAATTACATAGACCTCTTAGCTGGCACTCCTCACACATAGGATTTCTAGCTTTACAGACCAATCTACCATGCCAAATTAACCAATGATGAGCATCTGACCAAGATTCCTTAGGGATTACATCCATTAGTTGTTTTTCGGTTTCTAAGGTGTCTTTTCCTGCCACTAATCCTAAACGATTACTCACTCTAAATACATGTGTATCTACGGCAATAGATGGGATATTAAATGCACAGCTTAATACTACATTAGCCGTTTTACGACCTACCCCTGGTAAGTTCATTAAATCTTCTCGATTTTGTGGTACTTGTCCATTATGTTTTTCTACTAGTAAGTTACAAGTAGCAATAATATTTTTACTTTTATTTTTATACAGTCCAATTGTTTTTATATACTCTGCTAATTCTTCAGGTTTTAAAGCTCCTAAAAGAGCAGGACTAGGATATTTATCAAAAAGGGTTATGGTAACCTTATTAACTTGATTATCATTAGTTTGAGCTGAAAGAATTGTGGCTATTAGTAGCTCAAAAGGGTTTCTATAAAAAAGTGCCGTTTTCACATCTGGATACAGTTCTTTTAATCTTTCTATAATTTTCTTTTTCATCTAGGCAAACTCCTTTCTAATTAAAAGAATTGAAAAAAGAGTCTTATTTAATAAGACTCTTAAAAAAACTTTATAATGAACCTAAAACATTAATTGCATTATCTTTAATTAATAACTCACCGTGTTCATCTAGAAAACTACTATCATAAATTTTGCTTTGTCCATATTCCCCTATTCTCACTCTTTGATATTCAGAAACTTGTTCAGCTATTTTAAATACTAAATAGTAACTGTTCTTAAACTTATAAAGAGAGCTAACTCCTTCAAAATCAGAAGTCATGGTTTTACTTAGTTGAACTGCATTTTCAAAACTTGCAAATGCATATACTAAATCCTTACTTAAATAGGGACTTAAATCTTCTTCTTCGCTCTCATCTAGGTCACTCATATAATCTTCAAACTGTTCTATATCTTCCATCATTTCGTCAGCGGTTCTAAAGAGTAAGTTTTTTTCTTTGTTAGTATGCCTTTTTTGTTTTTGCTTTAACTTAGTAACAATAACGACTAAACTCTCGGAAGTCATTGGATATGCTTCGACCATTAACTGAGTATCTGAATCGACTTCAAAACCACATTCGTTATAAGCCTGCTCTAACATTTCTTGAAATAATTCCTGTGCTCTGGGACTATTTGGCATGAGGTCCCACTTTTTCACTTGTTTTCTTTCTAAATCTTCACTACTGATAATGATTTGAATTTTATCTTCATTGATACGTTTAAACTTCATTGAAACATCCTCCTCTCGAAGGGGAATGTATTTTATAATATATGTTATTAACTAGTGATGTCAATATAAACTTAAACATTTATTCCCTCTCCATTAATCTTATAATAATAACTCCGCTTTCTTTAAATCTATTTCTATTTTTTCTAATATATCCATTGTTTTAGCTTCAACTGTATGCAAATGAACTCCTTTTGTCAAGACAGCTAAAGGCTCTGCTTTTTTTTCTATGAGATTATCAACAAAGTTATTTACATCATCTATACTTTCCAACATTAAATTACCTTTAATTTCTCCGTAAAGGGGGTGTTCAATATAAACATCTAAAACCTTACCACCCATTTTCACTATTATTTCTAATTCTTTTCTCATGTCTTCATAAGTTTCATGTATGCAAGGTAAAATTTTTTTAACTCTACTATTATCTTGTGATTTAGCAATAAAATATCCTTGAGGAGTAGCGACGATTTCTTCGCCCTGAGCGCGTAACAAAGCTATATCTTGCACTATTACTTGCCTACTGACCCCTAGCTTTTCTGCTAAATCTCCGCCTTTAACAGGTTTGAAGGAATTTTGCAAAATATCCATAATAATAACTCGACGATTTTCTGCCATCTCTACTACCTCCCTTATCTGAATTATGCCGTATAATTAATAATTTTGCAAACTCAAATGATATGTTTTTATCATCTTTCTATATAATATGATAAAGATGTAATTATTTTACTACTTATTATCTTAATAAAAAAATATGCTATCCCATATTTATGAGATAGCATATTTTTTATTCTTCTATAATTGCATCCGTAGGGCAAATATCTTTAGCCTCTACTGCACTGTCTTTTAATTCAGCAGTTATTTCTGCAATTACATCGGCCTTACCGCTTCCATTCCAATCATATACTTCTGGACAAAGAGCAATACAAGAGCCACAAGCAATACATAATTCTTGGTCAACATATAAATTCATCTTCAACACCCCTTTTTTTAATATAAACATATATATACATTTCCCATTTTACCAATGTTTTATACATCTAACCAATTTTTTTAAACTTCTCTGGCCCTTGCTTACAGATAGGACATTTTTCAGGTGGCTTTTCACCTACATGAATATGCTGACAAACAACACACTCCCACTTATCACCAGTAGCCTTTTCTTTATCTTGATTTTTTAATTCACGATATCGTTCATATGTAGTTGCTCCTTGCTCACCTGTATCCTGAGCTGAAATAACGTCTACTATAAATAAAGTATGACTACCTAAATCTATAGATTTTTCTACTTTACAATCAAACCACGCAATAGATTGCTTGATAACAGGATTACCTAGTTGAGTTAAAGAATGTTCTATACCTTCAAATTTATCTATATTTCTGCCCGAATTATAGCCAAATCTACTTACAATATCTAAACAATCATCACTTAAAATACAAATACTTAAACTTCCAGATGCTGTAATATGTTCATGAGTAAGGTTATTTTTATTAATACCCACAGCTACCCTTACTGGACTACTAGTTATTTGAAATACAGTATTACATATTTGTCCGTTAATTTTTCCATCTTTAGCTGATCCAACCATAAATAAACCATATTGAATTTTAAATAATGCATTTCGAATAGCCTTTTGTTCTTCTGGGCTAGTAGAAAGTTCAATCTCTCCTAACAATTCAAAAACTTCTGGACCATAATCGCATTCTGGACATTTATCAGGAGGATTATCACCAACATGAATATAATTACATACTGTACACTTCCATTTTTTAGTTAACATTTCAAACCTCCATTAATAGTTTTTTCTTTTTACTAAACAAACAGGAAAATTCATCTATCTTTAATATATATGCTATGAACTTAAATTTCAATAAAGGAGAATTAAATGTGTAAGAATATTAAATATATACTATAAACCTCTATCTGTAACACATAAACATTCAATGTGTTTAAAATTCCTCAAAATATAAAAGCTCCTCTTGTAGTAAACAGTTTTTTTACCTGTCTACTACAAGGGAGCATATCATTAATTTTAAAACTCGTCAGATAAATATATCAGCTTAAAATCAATACTTAAGATAAAGGCTTACTTGGTTGTGATATTTTACTTAAAGCTTGGCCTGCTTCATCTACGTGGATATTTTGTGTTGCTAAATCACCCATAGATAACATTCCTACCATTTGATTGTTTTCTATAACTGGTAATCTTCTAACTTGACTATTTGACATTTCATTTGCTGCATCTTGAGCGCTCATTTCTGAAGAAGCTGATTTAAGTGACTTAGACATAACTTCACTTACTTTTACATCATTAAGATTTTTGCCTTCTGCTACTACTCTTAATGCTATATCTCTATCCGTTAAAATACCTTGAACTTCTTTATTTTGACTACATACTGGGATACTACCTACATTTCTTTGCTTCATAATTCTCGCAGCTTCTATTACTGAATCTTCAGGACATACCGAAGAAACATCTTTAGTCATCAATTCTTTTACTTTCATTTAAACTACCTCCTAATTAATGATATTATTTAAATTGCTTAGATTATTATCCAGACTTTCATCTGGATAAGTTCGTAAATACTTCGTTCCTTCACGACTAACTACTTCCATTCCAGTAAAATTACCCTTTTCTACTTCATCAATTGCTTGATTTAAGCTGTAAATGATGTTGTCATCTGTTTTTACTGCAATAATAGTACCATCTGGATCTTTACTTACTGCAACGATTTCTTTTTTCATCAAAATCCCCTCCAGCACTCTTAATATGTGTATTTTATAAAAAATCTATACTAATAAAATTAATTACCTATATTTTCAACTAATTAATATTGGAAATTTACAAAAGATAATAATGCAACTTAATAGTTAGAGGAGGTTTTAACTATGAAAAAGAACATTAGCGATATGGAAGCATTTATTCGTTTATGGGCAGGTTTTTCTATGTTAGGAGTAGGTATTGCTAGAGATTCTAGTAGTATGACTATCTTAGGCTCTGGTAAGATTGCTGAGGGACTTTTCAAGTATTGTCCTGTAAAGCACTTATTCCAAGTTACAACTAAGCATAAAGAAATATTCGCAGAGAAAAAAGAAGATATCACAGAAACAATTAAGGAAACAGTAAATGATACTGTAGAAGAGGGTTTAGGCGCTTTTTAACCTAAAGTTACAAAAAAAGGTTTAGAAAATTGTAATTTTCTAAACCTTTTTTATCTACTATAAATTTTACATGAAATGAGAGTTATAATTTTTCAATTCTAGATTCAAACTTTACCTGATACTTTACTTGTTATTTTTAAAGCTAGGTACAGTATATTCTTGTAATTCTTCAGTAATCTTATATTCTTCACCAATATATTCTTGTTTTACTAATCCTAGTCCAGGTTTATAGTATACATAACTTATATTTCCATTTTCCGACTTTACAGTTACTTTAATACAATCGCTAAACTCACCTGCTGGAACTACAACCTTTTCGCTTAAAGAATCAATCGTAAATATATTACTTTCTGATTCCCAGGAATTACCTACCTCTATTGGTTCAGCTAAAATCACCTGGTCTACATTATTCTCTTGTTTTAAGATATTTTCATCTCCATACATTTCTTCTTGATTAAATACCACTTTTAATTTTCCATCTTGATATTCATAGATTCTGCCAAGAGTTGTCCCACCATTATTAAACTGAGTTTGCACCCTATTATCTTCACGATATAATACCTTTTGTTCAAATCCGGCAAATTCGTTTCCTTCTCCTTTTAGCGTCCAGCTATCTCCTGGATTTAAAGGATATACATCTTCAACTGTTAAGCTTACTGGTTCTGGTTCATTTTGATCATTTTGTTCGTTTTCATCCTTTACTGGCTCATTATCTTGTCCATCTGGTGTAGATGCAGCATCACATCCCGTAAAAATCAGCGTTACACTTAAACACAAAATTAATGTTAATAACATAATTTTTTTCTTCATATTATTTCCCTCCACAAAAAAGATTAAAAAATAGTTTCTTTTTTAACCTTATATATTAAATTAGTTAGAAAAAGCTAAAGCAAATATTAAGCTTTAACTTTCTCTAAAACAACTTCCACCGATAAATTCTTTTAAAATAGAGTTTATTGGAACATTATCTGGGAATGCAGGAACAAAGAATTGTAGTAACCGAATTAATCTTTGAGCCTCAAGAAATTCGGGCTCTCCAGGACCAATCTTTTCTAATTCAGGTTGCACCAAGCCTTTCAAAATTGCTTTTTCATATATGAGCGCTGAGTTAAACATATAGTCTGCTTCTTCTTGGAAAGGAAAAATATTTTTTGCTTCTCCCTTACGCACTGAAGGCCATCTATTAATAGTTTGCTTAGCACTAGTTCCCCTATATTGAATATCTCTGTAAATACGTCTAATTAACCTAGTATCAGAACTAGAAATAGGGGTCCAATCGTCAACATTTAATTGAGTCAAAGCACTTATATATATTTTCCTTTTATTACTATGTGGTATTGATTCGGTCAACTTTTCATTTAAGCCATGTATACCTTCAATAATTAAGACTTGATTAGCTTCTAATTTGACTTTATGACCTTCTGCTTTTCGTCTACCTGTAGTAAAGTCAAACCTTGGTACAATAACCTCTTTTCCATCAATCAAATCAACTAAATGTCGATTAAATAATTCTAAATCTAAAGCATTGATACTCTCAAAATCCAAACCACCATTTTCATCTTTAGGAGTAAATTCCCGATCAACAAAATAATCATCTAACGAAATAGTTATAGGTTTTATACCATTAACTCTTAATTGAATATAAAGTCTATGGGCAAAGGTCGTCTTCCCTGAAGATGAAGGTCCAGCAATCAAAATGAGCTTTACTTCGTCATTATGGTCACTAATACTTTTAGCAATTTCATATAGATTTCTTTCATGTAGGGCTTCATTAATTTGAACAAATTCACCTAATTGATTTGTTTCAATAATATTATTAAGTTGAGCAATATTTTCAACTTCTAATAGTTCACCCCAACGCTCACCTTCATATAATATTTGTGAAAGCTTTTGGGGGGCATGATAAGTTGGTAAAATGTTAGGATTGTTTTTTGCTGGTATCCTCAAAATAAGTCCATAGTGATAGCTATGTAAATCAAAAAGTTTTAAAACTCCTGTACTTGTAGCAACTGGTTCATAAAAATAGTCAAATACAGTACCACAACTATATAAACTTACTGTATCTCCTGGTTTATATTTAATATTATTAGCATTTTCAAATCTACCTTGACCTTGGAAAAATTTAATTGCATCATTTTTGAAAATATCTTGACGTTTAATAGGTCTATTTTCTGCAATGATTCTTTTCATTTCATTTTTTATAGCATTAACATTCTCTTCAACTAAAATCCTAAAATCTTCACATCTTATTTCACAATAGGTACCATGAGGCAAGGAATGCTCAATTTTTAAAGTAGCCTTGGGAAAAATATTATTTACAGCTGTCGCTAACACTAAAAAAAGACCTCGTTTATATATCCTCATGCCAATATCATTAGTTGTATCTATCCAAGTAATATTACTATCTGCATAAATAGGGTATGTTAATTCCTGAATTTGACCATTAACTATGGCTGCTAGCGGAGTGTGTAGTGGCGCAGGTACTACTTTTAAAATATCCTCAAGTGTTGAGCCTTGATCAATTTGTAATGGTTGATTATTAACCTCAACATTTATAAGATTCTGGTTTAATACTTTCATACTTTTATTTCCCCCTCCCAGTCACTTACTTATATATATTCATACTATATTCTAGATATAAGAGCAAATCCCTTTTATTGCGTTTCTATCTAAAAGTTTAAGTGTCTTTAACTAGTATAAGTAAGTTTCTTTTTTCTATGTAAACTTGAATAGGTTTACCTAATATGCAGCTGTACTTTATTAAAATCCAAAATAAAAAACCCTAATTAAATCGGAATAAACAGATTTAACTAAGGTTTTCTCTTATCTATAATTATTAAATTGTAAATCTACATCATATTCTTTACCTTTTAAAGTCGCAATTACAGATTGCAAATCATCAAGTTTTTTGCCAGTTACTCTAACTTGGTCTTCCTGGATAGAGGCTTGCACCTTAAGCTTCATGTTCTTTATATCTTTAACAATTTCTTTAGCTACATCTGTAGAAAGTCCTTGCTGTATTTTCACCATTTGTTTGACTAATCCGCCACCTACATCTTCAACTTTACCATAATCAAAGTTTTTAACTGAAACATTTCGACGGATAAGTTTCGTTTGTAAAATATCTACTACGCTGTTTAATCGCATAGTATCATCTGCAATAATTTTTATTTCTTCTTTTTCGAGTTTAACTTCGGACTTACTATTTTTAAAATCAAATCTTTGACTAATCTCTTTATTAGTCTGGTTTATAGCATTGTCTACTTCTTGCATATCCACTTTGGATACTACATCAAAAGATGGATCCTTTGCCAATATAATTACCCCCTTTTACCAGTAATTATATCTCATTTCACTAGAAAATATAATGAAAACTTCTATATTAATTATTTTTGACCATTCTGAGTACTAGTTGCAGTTTCTTCTGTTTCATTTGCCTCAGACATTACTGACTGTTTGAGATCTGTAGAAGCCTTTTTAAATTCTTTGATTCCATTTCCGAGGGATTTTCCTATTTCAGGTAGCTTGCTAGGTCCAAATATTACTAAAGCAACAATTAAAATCAAGGTTATTTCACCAAAACCTAAATTAAACATTTTTTAGCCCCCGATTTCTTCTTGATTTTCTTTATCATCTTTAACGGATTTTTTAAATTCTTTTAAAGATTGCCCTATAGCTTTGCCTACTCCAGGCAACTTTCCAGGTCCAAAAACAACTAAAACTAAAAATAAGATTAAAAGTAACTCAGGAATACCTATATTTCCAAACATCGCTGCACCCCCTAAAATAAGATATTTATAAATATCTTTTATTCTATTCTAACCCTAAATGCAGAGAGTTACAATTTCTTTTTTAATTAGAACTTTCTTGCTATTATATAAGTTTGCAATTATAATAGGTGTAGGAATAGTTTAGGTCCATTTAACTCACCTCCAAATTGGTGGTTTAAACCCTAATACCCTAGTTAAACCTGGAAAGGAGGTGCTCCACATGGAATTTCAAGATAGAACTATTGCCTGTAAAGAATGTTCTGAAGACTTTGTATTTACAGCGGGTGAACAAGAATTTTACGCTGAAAAAGGCTTTGAAAACGAACCTCAACGTTGCCCTGATTGCCGTAAAGCAAGAAAACAACGTGTAAATAATAGAAGAGAAAAAGAAATGTTTAATACAACATGCTCGAGCTGTGGAGTTGAAACTCAGGTACCATTCAAACCAAATGGTTTAAAACCTGTATATTGTAGAGATTGTTTTAGAAAATAATAAAAAAGCCGATTTCGGCTTTTTTTATTTGTTTACTATTCTTCTGTATCAGCTGCCCTTTTTAAATTAAAGGTTTGGATGATTTTTTTCTCAGAGGAAATTATAGGTCGCCATAATTCTAATCGCTCGATAACACACCTGCCCTGTACAGATATATCATTAACCATCTCTGAAGCTCTATAAAACTCTTCTTCACTCCACTCTCTATCAGCCCCAAAAACTCCTGCTATCGTAATATGAAACTTCCAACCACTAAAATTTTCACGGCTAGTGAGTCCCTTTGCCTGTAGTTGTTCATGGATTAAATAAGATAAGTTTTCAATAAAATAATTATCCCTTATTGCTAAAGTAATTGCTTTATGTGGTGGAGGAAAAAATTCAAATCCTTTTACTTCTAATGTAAAAGATTTAAATTTATCTACAATGCTACTAATAATTTGTTCACATTCTTTTAAATCTTCGTTATTTTCTATTTTTAGAACTTCAATGGTTGCATGCAAAGAAGGTTCTATCCATGAATAGAGATGAAATTCATTATTTATTTTTTCGCGTAAATCTTTAGCTAATTCTAAAACAGGACCTGTAGGTATGGCTACTAAAAATAATTGGTTCATAATATTTACCTCTGAATTCAATTATATTTACTATGTACAACTTTAATTATACATCCTTCGGGAATTTTTTGCTTAATTCAACTAATACACATCCCTCTAAGGCCATTATATCATTTTCCTGGCAAAAATTCAGAATTTCTTCACTTTCAGCTCCTGGTTGAATTAAGATTTTATTAATATTAAGTTCTTTAGCTTCTTTTACTAAGTTAATGCCTATTTTCGGATGAATACATAGGTCTATTGCATCTACCTTTTCGGTAATATCATCAAAAGATGTATAAACTTCTTCCTTTTTAGTGCGTGGATTTACTTTAAACACATTATATCCATGCTCCTCTAGCTTTTTAGTAATTTTATAGGCATATTTGTTTTCATTTAAAACGTCTCCACAAACAGCCCAATTTTTAAATTGTAAGAAATCTTGACCGCTCATAACCTTACCCCTTTTATTATAGTATATTTACATATGTTCATTTTAACTTATTATATTAATCGGGTAAATAGTTGTTTATCCACCCAAGGTAATATCTTGATCTTGATACCAATTAAGTGCGTTATAAAATTGTTCTGGCTTAAAATCTGGCCATAAATCATCTACTATAAAAAAATCAGCATAGATAGATTGTACAGGTAAAAAACCACTTAATCTTCTTCTCCCTCCCCAGCGTACAATTAAGTCCATACGTGAGATATCAGAAGATGCAATACTCTTTATTAAAGAATCATGACTCCAATCTCCTTCAAAAGCCTTGTTTTTCAAAGTATAGTTTAAATCCCAGTTCCAACCGTAATTCACTAGAAAATTAACTTTAATTAATCCTTTGCCAAACTTAACTCTTTTAGTATAAGGAATTAGTTCTTTAGGAAATAAAGGCGAAGATGTGTTCCCCACAACTAATAAATCAGCATCCCTATTGGCTAATTTTTCTACTGCATCTACGCAAGCTTTTTGAAATGCTTTAGTTTGAATAGCAGGTCTTTTAGTATTATCTTGAGTAAACCCATATAAGGTTAATTCCTCCACGCCTAACTCAAGGCACAATTCATAAAGCTTAAAACCTGGATCAATACCATAATCATACCCATCTTGTTTATTAAAGCCATTATTTAAAGCCCATCTCCGATTCCCATCAGGAATAATACCGATATGTTTAGGCACACGTTTAAAGTTTATAATCATCACACACCTTTTTTTATGATTGCTTTTTATCAGTATTATTCCACAAATAGGAGTCTTCCATACATATTTCTAGGTTATTTTAAAAGGATCCAAACATCATACCTAATGGACCTTCTTCATCAATAATATCTTCAATTTCATATATTGAAATTGGGAAGTAAGGTATTCCATAGGCATAGGCAGTTAATTCATATAATTGAAAATAAATAACTAATGATTTATCAGCTATATAAAATTCTTGATTTCTTTTTATTCCAGTAAATTCTTCAAATAAAGATATATCTCTTTGTTCGATTTGCTTTTTAATAATATCAGATAAAACCTGAACATAATTACTTCCTTTTTTAAATAAATCCTTAAGCTCATATTTTTGACCTGTTTGCATGTTAAAGGTTAAAGAATCCATAAGGGTAAGTCCATGGGCTCCCCCTGAATATGCATAATTACCTAAAGAAATACTTAAAATTGATCTTTGATTATTTTTAATTTCATAGAATCCCGATACTTCTGTTTGAGGATTTTCGTAAAATCCTTGCTTTACATTCATTTCATGCACCTTATTTGCAATTGTAGTATTTACCCTTTGCGCTACATAAGGATTAATATTATAATCATGAACTACTGGATAATATATATCCATTCTTGGCCTAACTAGACGCATAGTAGTTGTATTAACTGGAAATCTAGATTTATCCATAAATTTTACCTCCTATTTTAAAATAACTTTCTATCTATTTTATTCAAATAGGGGCAAAATGCTTGCAAAAAAAGCAGGAAGGAAATTAATCCTACCTGCTTTTTATATATTTATATTATTGAGCTGCTTTCTTTTTATATCCTTCGTATCTTGCTAAAGCATTCTTTTCTGTTTGAACAAATAAATCTTCAGCATGATCTGGATATGCTTTTAATAAAGATGTATAACGAACTTCTCCCATGATAAAGTCTCTGAAGCTACCTGTTGGCTCTTTTGAATCAAGGACAAATGGGTTCTTTCCTTCTTCTTCAAGAAGAGGGTTGAATCTCCATAAATGCCAGTATCCACTGTCAACAGCATCTTTCATTTGTTGCATTGATTTACCCATACCTTTTCTAATACCATGATTTACACATGGAGCATAAGCAATAATTAAAGATGGACCTGGATAGCTTTCAGCTTCTTTAATAGCTTTTAAAGTTTGATTCATATTTGCACCCATTGCTATTTGTGCAACATAAACATAACCATAAGTTGCTGCAATCATACCTAAGTCTTTCTTCTTAATCTTTTTACCAGAAGCTGCAAATTTAGCAACTGCTCCAGTTGGAGTAGATTTTGCTGCCTGACCACCAGTATTAGAGTAAACTTCTGTATCAAATACGAAAATATTAATGTCTTCACCAGAAGCTAATACGTGGTCTACACCACCAAATCCGATGTCATAAGACCAGCCGTCTCCACCAAAGATCCATTGAGATTGCTTGATTAGATAGTTTTTACCTTTTAAAATTTCTTTAACTAGTTCATGATCTTCTTGCTCTAATAAAGGTAATAATTTAGCTGTCGCTTCTTTAGAAGCTTCGCCATTATCTTTATTTGCAATCCATTCCTTCATTGCTTCTGTTAATTCAGCTGATATGTTAGCTTCAATTGCTTGTTCCATTACCATCGCAATTCTTTCTCTGTTCTTTCTAGAACCCATTAACATACCATAACCAAATTCTGCATTATCTTCAAATAATGAGTTAGCCCAAGCAGGTCCTTTACCTTCTTTATTTGTGCAATATGGCATACTTGGAGCTGATCCACCCCAAATTGATGAACAACCTGTAGCATTTGCAATCATCATTCTATCACCAAATAATTGAGTGATTAATTTTGCATAAGGTGTCTCTCCACAACCCGCACAAGCACCAGAGAATTCAAATAAAGGTTGTGCAAATTGGCTACCTTTTACAGAGTCTTTACTCATTAAGTTATCTTTGTAATCAACAGAATTTTCAAGGTAATTCCAGTTATCAGCTTCAGTTTCAGCTACAACATCAAGATTTTTCATCACTAATGCTTTTTCTTTAGCTGGGCAAACATCAGCACAACTTCCACAGCCAGCACAGTCATAAGGACTTACTTGGATACGGAATTCTAAACCTTCAAATTGTTTACCAATAGCTTTTTTAGTTTGTAAATTTTCAGGCGCATTTTTTACGTCTTCTTCATTTAATAAGAATGGTCTAATAGCTGCATGTGGACATACTAGAGCACATTGATTACATTGGATACAATTGTCCACTACCCATTCAGGTACCTTAATAGCTATTCCACGTTTTTCATATTTAGCTGTAGCTTGTGGGAATGTACCATCTTCCATACCTATAAATGTACTTACTGGTAATTTATCCCCCTGTTGTTGATTCATTGGCTCAATAACATTTTTAACAAACTCAGGAACATCAGTAGTTGCTGCTACTTCATCTAAAACATTTATTTGAGTCCAAGTAATCGGAACATCTATTTTAACTAAAGCTTCTGCCGCACGGTCAACAGCTGCATTGTTCATGTTAACAATTGCGTCACCTTTTTTACCATAAGTCTTTTTAATTGCCGTTTTAATATAGCCTACTGCCTCATCATAAGGAATAACATTAGCTAATTTAAAGAATGCAGATTGAGTAACCATATTTGTTCTATGACCAAGTCCTACTTCTGCTGCAATATCAATTGCATTAATAATGTAGAAGTTTGCTTTCTTTTCAGCTAAGTGCTTTTTAAGACTAGCTGGTAAATGCTCTTCTACTTCAGAAGGATCCCAGTTGCAGTTTAATAAGAAAGTACCACCCTCTTTTAAACCTTCGATAACATCATATTGATAAATATAAGCCTGTTTGTGACAAGCAATATAGTCAGCTTGGTCAATTAAATAAGTTGATCTAATTGGTGTCTTACCAAAACGCAAGTGAGAAATAGTAATACCACCAGATTTTTTAGAGTCATATGCAAAATATCCTTGTGCATAAAGATCAGTGTTATCACCGATAATTTTAATAGCGTCTTTGTTAGCTCCTACTGTACCATCAGAACCAAAGCCCCAGAACTTACAGCTTGTAATATCTTTAGGTGCAACATTAATTTGCTCTGTAGGATTTAAACTTGTAAATGTAACGTCATCATTGATTCCGATTGTAAATCCGTTTTTAGGCTCATCAGCATTTAAGTTTTCAAATACTGCTTTAAGGTAAGTTGGAGTTACATCTTTAGATCCAAGTCCATATCTTCCGCCTACGATTAATGGAGAATTCTCTCTACCATAAAATAAAGCACGAATTTCTTCAAATAAAGGTTCGCCTAATGCGCCTGGCTCTTTAGTTCTATCTAAAACAGCAATTTTCTTAACTGTTTCTGGTAATACATCAAAGAAATATTTTGGAGAAAATGGACGATATAAATGGATTTTAATAATACCTACTTTTTCTCCTCTTGCTACTAAATAGTCTACAGTTTCTTCTAAAGATTCAGTTACTGAACCCATTGCAATAACAACACGTTTAGCATCAGGAGCACCATAATAATTAAATGGTTTATACTCTCTACCTGTAATGTCGCTAATTTCTTTCATGTAGTCTGCTACGATATCTGGAACAGCATCATAGAATTTATTTTGTACTTCACGACCTTGGAAGAACACGTCAGGGTTTTGAGCCGTACCTCTTAATACTGGTGCCTCTGGATTTAAAGCGCGATCTCTAAATTCTTGAACTGCTTCTTTATCTAATAATCTGTCAAAATGTTCGTAATCCATTACTTCTACTTTTTGAATTTCATGAGAAGTTCTAAAACCATCAAAGAAATGTAAAAATGGCATTCTAGCTTTAATTGCTGCTAAGTGAGCAACTCCACCTAAATCCATTACTTCTTGTACACTACCAGTTGCAAGCATAGCAAATCCAGTTTGACGACAAGCCATAACGTCTGAATGATCTCCAAAGATATTAAGAGCATGTGTTGCTAATGAACGAGCACTTACGTGGAATACAGCTGGTAAAAGTTCACCTGCAAGTTTATACATATTAGGAATCATTAATAATAAACCTTGAGATGCTGTATAAGTAGTTGTTAAAGCACCAGCTTGTAAAGAACCGTGTACAGTACCAGCAGCCCCTGCTTCAGATTGTAATTCAGTTACTGTTACTGTTTGTCCAAAAATATTTTTCTTTCCTTGTGAACTCCACTCTTCAACGGACTCTGCCATTGGTGAAGATGGTGTAATAGGGTATATTGAAGCAATTTCTGTAAACGCATATGAACAATGTGCGGCTGCAGTATTGCCATCCATAGTTTTCATTACTTTTGCCATTAAAAAATTCACTCCTTAGTAAAATTAAAATAAATTTAACTTATCTCATTATACACACAAGTAATAAGTCTTGTGAAGTTCATTACAATATTTTGTAATTTTCTAAATAATATCTATATTAAATCAACTCCTTTAATCCCCCCTTATTATTTTACTTTTTTACTATAATCATGATTATATTTACTTAAAATTACATAAATAATTATATAATTCTAAATTATGTGGTGTGTTAATATATAATTTAAAATTTTCAGTTTATTTTTGCTTTTTATATATTAAATAAAACTAATTTATCCTAGTATAATGAGCATTTTATGGTTAAAATATTAGTTATGAACAGAATATGGGAAATAGACTTTTTACGTGGAATAGCTCTTGTTTTAATGATTTATTATCACCTATGTTTTGACTTAGTAGAATTTTATGATTATTCACTTAATTACGAAGGAGGTCTTATCTATTTGCTCGGCAAATTATCTTCTACTCTTTTTATTATTTTAGCAGGTATTAGTAGTAGTTTAAGTAAAAACAATTATAAAAGAAGTATCAAAATACTCGGGTTTGCCTTAATAATAACAATTGCAACTTATATCTTTGATCCCGAGACATATATTAGATTTGGTATTTTGCATTTATTAGGATTAAGTATTTTTCTTTCTACCTTTTTTATTAAACTATCTAAATATACACTACTGATTTTAGGTCTTTTAATTACTTTAATAGGATATTACTTTAAAAATATAACCATGTCTAGTAATTTATTGTTCCCTCTAGGGCTAATTAATGATAACTACATATCCTTAGATTACTTTCCCCTCTTTCCCTACTTTGGAGTATTTCTGTTAGGAATGTTTTTAGGAAAGATTTTGTACCAGCAAAAAAGGTCAATAATTAATCTTAATTTAAATATTGAAGCTATCTCTTACTTAGGAAGACATTCCTTACTAATTTATTTAGTGCACCAGCCTCTTTTATTAGCTTTTTTATATCTATTCTATAGTATTTTTGAGTAAAAACATACTAAAATTTATGTCTAAAGAACAGATTAAGCTTATGCTACTTCTTAGTCTGTTCTTTATTTACTTAATTAAGGAAACTAATCAACATGTTAAGTTAATTTTATTCTTCGTGGATTTCTTCTGCCTGAACTTTATTTAAAATTAGTTTATAACCATCAGCACCATAATTTAGACACTTTTTAACGCGACTAATAGTAGCGGTGCTTGCACCTGTTTCCGTAGCAATATCTGTATAAGTTCTATCTTTATCTAACATTTTGGCTACTTCTAACCTTTGAGCAATTGACTTTAATTCGCTAATTGTCAAAATATCCTCAAAAAACCGGTGACATTCTTCTGTATTTTCTAATAATAATATTGCTTCTATAAATTTATCAATAAACGGTTCTTTTAAACGATTATTATACATTAGATTCGCTCCTTTATTATTTCTAACTCACACTTTAACATACTAATATTTTACCAATATAATATACATAATTAAAGCTTTAAATCTTATTAGTTGTATTTCCTACTTAAACTTATTGACAGATAAATATAGTGATGCTATTATTTTTCTTAAAGCAAATAACATATAACCATCAAGAGAGGTGGAGGGACTGGCCCTGTGAAACCCGGCAACAACTGATTTAATCAGAAATGTGCCAATTCCAGCAGAAAAACTCTGAGAGATGGTAGTAATATTAGTTTATTACCTCTCGTATACAGCGAGGGGTTTTTTGTTATCTATGATTCGAGGTGTAATATTTGATTAAAATAAATGAACTAACTAAAATTTACGGCACAGGAAAAGGCTCTGTTAAGGCTATTGATAATATTAGTTTGGATATTAAAAAAGGTGATATTTATGGTATTATTGGCTTAAGTGGAGCTGGTAAAAGTAGTTTAATTAGATGTATTAACCTTTTAGAAAAACCAACTAAGGGTAGTATTAAAATTAATGATGTAGATATAGTTAAGCTTAAAAATCCTGTAGTAAGAAAAATCAGACAAAAAATAGGAATGATTTTTCAGCATTTTAATCTTTTAAGTTCTCGTACTGTGCTAGAAAATATTATGTTGCCTTTAGAAGTAGCTGATATCCCAAAAGACAAAAGGCTAGAACGCGCTACTGAGCTACTTAAGCTGGTTAATCTTGAAGATAAAGCAAATATGTATCCTTCTCAGCTTAGTGGTGGGCAAAAACAAAGAGTGGGTATAGCTCGTGCAATTGCAAATGAACCTGATATATTACTATGTGATGAAGCTACTTCAGCCCTTGACCCGCAAACTACTCACTCAATTTTACAATTATTAAAATCAATTAATGAAAAATTCAAAATAACGATAGTTCTAATTACTCATGAAATGGAAGTTATCAAAACCGTATGTAATGAAGTTGCTGTTATTGAAGGTGGCCATATTGTGGAAAAAGGTAGGGTTTTAGATATTTTCACTAATCCTAAGCATCCTACTACTCAAACCTTTTTAGGACATAATGATAAGAAATTGCCTGCTAGCGTATTAAAGGATTTACTAGGTTTTATCCTTAGTATAACCTTTTTAGGACCTAGCGCAAAAGAACCTTTAGTAGCTATTTTACAACAAGAATTAAACTTATCTCCTAATATTTTATGGGGTAAAATAGAAACAATCCAAGATACAACGGTTGGTCATCTAATTCTACATATAAAAGGAACAGATGACGAAAGACAAAAAGCTTCAAAACTTCTTGAAAGTAAAGGAGTTAGTGTGGAGGTTTTAAAACATGCTTGAATTTTTTAGTTTTATCCCGAATATAAATTTAATCATTGATGGAGTTTGGCAAACTCTTTATATGCTCTTTGCATCAGTAATAATTTCACATATTATTGGAGTGCCTTTAGGTATTTTATTAGTTGTAACTGATGAAAAACATATATTACCGTTCCCAGCATTTAATAAAATCTTAGGAATTATCATTAATATTGGTAGATCAATTCCCTTTATAATTCTATTAGTTGCTATTATTCCATTTACAAGATGGTTAGTAGGTTCAAGTATTGATACTACTGCCTCAATAGTTCCCTTAACTGTAGGTGCTATTCCCTTAGTAGCAAGAATGGTCGAAAGTTCTCTTAAAGAGATTTCATGGGGTTTAATCGAAGCAGCTTTAAGTATGGGTGCTTCTCCTATGCAAATTATTTTTAAAGTTTTATTACCTGAGTCTTTACCATCTTTAATTTTAGGAGCAACAATAACTGCAGTAACCTTGGTAAGTTTCTCGGCTATGGCTGGAGCTATTGGTGGTGGAGGATTAGGAGATATTGCTGTTCGTTACGGTTATCATCGGCATCAAACTGATGTAATGTGGTTTTCTATTGTAATTCTGACTGTACTTGTACAAATAATGCAGGTTTTCGGGGAATTCCTTTCCCAAAAAATAAGAAAAAGCTAAGGAGGATTATTAATGAATTTCAAGAAAATTATTTCCATCACTATCATCTTGCTTTTAGCAGTAAGTTTGGTAGGTTGCGGGGGCCAAGATGCACCTAAGGAAAATGCAGACGGAGCAAAAGTTATTAAAGTTGGTGCTAGCCCTACCCCTCATGCAGACATATTAGAAAAAGCAGGGGAATTATTAAAAGAAAAAGGCTATGAGTTAAAAGTTACTGAATTTACTGATTATGTAATGCCTAATACAGCTTTGGATGAAGGTAGCATTGACGCTAACTACTTCCAACACCTTCCATACCTTGAGGATTTTAATAAATCTCATAATTTAGATTTAGTGTCTGCTGTGAAAGTTCACTTTGAACCTTTAGGAATTTATAGTGCAAATCTTAAATCTTTAGAAGAACTTAAAGATGGGGATAAAATCGCTGTTCCTAATGATCCTAGTAACGAAGCAAGAGCTTTATTATTATTAGAAAGTGCTGGTCTTATCAAAGTTGATAGTGAAAAAGGTTTAAATGCTACACCTCAAGATATTGAAAATCCAAGAAATTTTCAAATTGTAGAGTTAGAAGCTGCTAGCTTAAGTACTTCTTTAGAAGATGTATCACTTGCTGTTATTAATGGAAATTATGCAATTGATGCTGACTTAAACCCTGCTAAAGATGCTTTAGCAAGTGAAGAAAAAACTTCTTTAGCTGCTGACACGTTTGCCAATATCATTGCAGTAAAAAATGAAACTAAAGACAGTGATTCTATCAAAGCTTTAGTTGAAGTATTAACTTCACCTGAAATGAAGAAGTTTATTGAAGAAAAATATGAAGGTGCAGTTATACCTGTATTTTAAGAAATAATTATAAGTTATAATCCTAAAAGCGCAGGTATTAAATTACCTCGCTTTTTTATGTAAATTTTTTATTAACTTACTCAAAGGAGAATTAATATGCAAATCCAAATTTCGCCTGAATTAAAAGAAATCTGGCCAGAAATCAGACTGGGTTGTCTTAAAGCAAAAGTAAATTTAACTGAAAATAACAGCTTATTAGCAAATGAAATGGACTCCTTATGTAAAGAATTTGAAAATAAGTATGTGATTGAGGACATTAATAAATTACCTCATCTTAAAGAAACTAGAAGTGCCTATAAAAAATTAGGTAAAGATCCTTCGCGATATCGGGTATCTTCTGATGCCTTAATTCGTAGAATCTTAAAAGGCAAAGGGTTATTTAAAATTAATAACATTGTCGATATAATTAATTTAGTATCAGTACAAACCTTCTATTCCCTTGGTGCTTATGATTTAGAAAAGATAAAGGGCAATATAATTTTAACTGTTGGAAAAGCAGGCGAAAGTTATAAAGGTATCGGTAGATCAGATATTATTAATTTAGAAAACTTACCTGTATTTTCTGATGAAGAAGGTCATTTTGGGAGCCCTACGAGTGATTCTGAAAAAGCCATGATAACCTTAGATACCAAAGAAGTATTAATTTTTATCAATTCTTTTAGTGGAGAAGAAGATTTAAATGAGGCTTTAGATATCCTTGAAGAAAAGCTCGTTAAGTACGCTAGCGCTAGTAATATTCAAAAAAGTATTATCAAATAAAAACAACCCTAAAATACGATGCTCTCTGGTAATAGACAATTAAACTTAGAACTATTTATTATCAGAGACCATCTAAAATATGGGTTATCTTTTTAAGTATGTAATTACTTTGACTTTTTTACTAATTTGGTCTTTACTTATTTATTTGCCTAATAACTTGTTCTTTTACTTATTTTTAAACTTAGATTTTGTAATTTTTTCTTTTTTGATTTAACAGGAGTTAATTTATCGATTTCTAGATCTTCCATATGTTTATCCTTTAAACGAATATCTACTAGCTCTTCTAAAAGGGTTTTACCTAATACCAATACAGGAACCCCAAGAAACATACCTACTACACCATAAATGCTTCCTCCCAGGGTTACCGCAGTAATAATCCAAAATGGCCCGACACCAACCTTATCTCCTAAGATTAAAGGTCCTAAAATAAGTCCATCAAATTGTTGAATTAAAATTATGACTATTGCTACCCAAAGGGCCTGGGCGGGACTATGTATTAAGGTAATTAAAATAGCTGGTATAGCACCAATAAAAGGTCCAAAATAAGGTATCATATTCGTTACCCCAATTATTAATCCTATTAGCGAATAATACGGAACTTGTAAAACGGCTAAAATACCAAAAGTTAAAAACCCAATAATTGCTGAATCAATAATTTTTCCAATTAAAAAACCAGAAAAAATTTCATTAGCTTTTCGACTAATTCGTACTACCTCATCCCCCTGCTCTTTAGTTGCATATGCATAAACTAATCTTTTAAGTCTTGCTAACAGATCATGCTTATCTAATAACATATAAATAGCAATTACAAGTGAAATTATGGTATTAAAAATACTAGAAGTCCAAGATAACAATTCTTTTAAAATGCTACCCGTAGACTGACCTACTTTCATTAAAATTTCTTCTAAAGATTCACGAAAAAATTGATTAATAGCAACAATATAATCATTGTCTAAATTAATGAAAAACTTTTCTAAAAAATAAAAATTTATATTTCCCTTAGAAAAATTGTTAACTAAACTTCTTGTACTATTAATTAAACTTGGAATCCCGATAGCAGTAGCATAAATTCCCACAAGTAATAAGATTAAGCACGTAATTAAAACACTTTGACCCCTTTTTAATCTTAAAGTTCTCTCATACCAAGTTACAATATTATCTAATAAATACGCAAGAGCAAAAGCTACTAATACTGGTTTAAAAACATTTATAGTCTCATGTCTCATGCCAGAATTACTTATAAATAAATAGATTAAAATACCAGTAAAAATAAGCATTAATATTTTATTAAAAGAAAATTGGTTGTCTTGCTTCATCAGCATCCACCTCATACGTAGTTATATTTATTATTATTCCAATATAATACAATTATTAATCAATTCTTTTTCTGAATAATTTCTTCTAAAGCTTTTTTTATCTGGGGATATTTATATTCAAACCCCAGCCTAGTGATTTTCTGTGGTAGAGCCCTTTGACCTTTTAAAACAACATCAGCCATTTCACCCATTACTAATCTAATTAAAAATCCAGGAATAAATAAAAAAGATGGCTTCTTTAATACGTTACCTAAAACCTTATTAAGTTCTTTCATTGTTAAGGGCTCCAGAGAGGTAGCATTCACAGGTCCTGAAACACTCTCATTTTCTAGACAATACAAATATATCTTAGCTAAGTCGTCTTCCTGAACCCACGAAAACCACTGTTTGCCACTACCTAGTGTTCCTCCCATAAAAAACTTATAAGGCAAGGTGATTTTATCAAGAACTCCTCCATCCCCCAAGACAATACCCGTTCTAATTAACACAACTCTTACACCTAACTCCTGCGCTTCTAGCGCTTCCATCTCCCACTTTTTACAGACATTTGCTAAAAAATCATCTCCTGGTGCTGACTCTTCAGTAAGTGCTTCATCTCCCCGATCTCCATAATATCCTACCGCTGATGCATTTATCAAAATCTTAGGATTGATTATCTTTTGTTTCATAGATTGAACTATTGCACGAGTTGCATTAATTCGGCTTTTTAAAATAGCATCCTTCGTCTTTTGATTCCATCTTTTATCAGCAATTGATACTCCAGCTAAATTAATTATACAATCTGCATCTTCCATACCTGCAGGGATAAGGTTTGTAAAATAATCCCACTCTATATGGGATACTTCATATGAAAATATATTTTTTGATTTATTTATATTCCTGCTTACAATCATTACCTCATGACCATTATCAAGTAAATACGCAATTAGTTTTCTTCCGACTAAACCAGTTCCACCAAAAACAACTACTTTCATAATAAACAACCCACTTTCGTTTTTTATCCCCTTATTCTTATCTATTATTGTTTATTCTCTTTATTTCTTATCTTTCCTTCTACTCTTCATATTCTTTACCAAAAATTGCTCAACTATTAGACAGACTTTTGGTGTATTGCTAATTCAATCAATTTGCCCACCATTTGCCCACATAAATTTAAGTTTTAATAAAATCAACAAAAATACAAAAAAATAAACCCTGGTACACTAGTTCCATTAACACTAGTAATACCAAGGTCTTAAGCTATATCAAATCTAATTATTCTTAACCAAAATATCTCTTTAAAAGTCCTGCAAATGCTTGGCCGTGTCGTGCTTCGTCTTTGCACATTTCATGAACTGTATCATGAATAGCATCGTAATTAAGTTGTTTAGCCTTAGTAGCTAAATCCTTTTTACCTTGACAGGCACCATGCTCAGCATCTACTCTTAATTGTAGGTTTGTTTTAGTATCAGCAGCTACTACTTCACCTAAAAGCTCAGCAAACTTTGCAGCATGATCTGCTTCTTCATAAGCGATTCTTTTATAAGCTTCAGCTACTTCAGGATATCCTTCTCTATCAGCCTGTCTGCTCATTGCAAGGTACATTCCAATTTCTGTACATTCACCCATGAAGTTATCTCTTAATCCTTGCACTACTTCTTCGTCTAATCCTTTAGCTACGCCAATTTTATGCTCATCAGCCCATGCTAAGTTTTCGCTATCTTGTTTTTCATTGAATTTGTCTTTACTTACACCACATTGTGGACATTTTTCTGGAGCTTCATTTCCCTCATGAGTATAACCACATACTGAACAAATAAATTTTTTCATTTTAAATCCCCCTATTTTATATGTTTTAATTTATACATTTTTTACAAATGCCTTTAAAATACATCTGTTCTTCTAAAATTTTAAAACCTTCTAATTCTTTAATAGGATACTTTGAAAAATCATGAAATATATCATAAACCTTGCCACATGTTTTACATTTAAAATGTGCATGATTAGATGTGTCAGCGTCATAGCGCATTTCATTTTCTTCAATACCTATTAATTGAATTATTTTTTTGTCTAAGAATATATTTAGAGTATTGTAAACTGTTGTTTTAGATAATGTTGGAATATTTTGCACTAATTCTTGATAAATGTTGTCTACAGTGGGATGATTTTTATATTTTATTAAATACTCATAAATTCTAATTCTCTGGTACGACGGTTTGATTTCATTTTCTTTTAAATACTTTTCTATATCCGTCATATTTATTCCAACCTTTCTCTGCAATATCCCTCCTGTGATGATTTCTACTTTGTAATGATTACATGTTTATATTAATATTAATCTACTGCTTTGTCAACACTATTTTTAAATTTTCTTTCTTAAATACTAATAAAACTTGGTTTTCTTGCTTTAAACTTTGTTACTTTAGTAAAACCTATGTTTTTTAATTCTTGGGTCGCATTTTTAAAGCCAGCACACAAATCCCGTGTATTATGAGCATCAGAACCTAAGGTAAGAATCTTCCCCCCTAGATCATGATACTTTTCTAAAATACCCTTTTGGGGATGCATATCAGCAAGATTATATCTTATTCCTGAGGTATTAAGCTCTATACCTTTATCTTTTTTAATCACTAACTTTAAGATTTCATCAATTGATTCTTGAAATTCTTCATATCTTAAGTCTTTATTTTTGAAATCACCATATCTAATAATTACATCTAAGTGTCCAAAAATATCACAGTTATCAAAATTTTGGACGCAGTTTTTTACATTTTCTAAATAACGAAGATAGCTTCCTTTTTGCGTTTTTCCTTTAAAGAAATCTCCTGTATATAAATCTAGGCCATCACAGATATGAATAGAACCAATCACAAAATCAAAAGGATAAGACTTTATTAATTTATCTATCCGCTCATTTAAATGAGGCTGATAGCCAACTTCTACCCCCATTAAAATCTCTATTTCAGGATATCGATTTTTTAATTTTGCCATTTCCTCCATATACTTATCATAGTTAACTTCAAATAAAACTCCATCTATGTCGGGATAATCGTAATCAACATGATCTGTAAAGGTTATTTCTTTTAAACCTAATTCTATGGCTCTTTTGACCATGTTTTCCATTGAGGTATTACTATCTGGTGAAAAATCCGTGTGAACGTGTTGATCAATTAATACTTTCACATCTTACATTCCTTTCTGCTATATTTATTATACAATGTGTTATAAACCGGGGTATTTTATTTTACTTTGTTTTATTTAATCTAATTTAAGTTTAGCAAGGGCCTCAGCCAACGCTGGATTTGCTAACTCCTCTTCTTGCTTATGAAGATACTTAGAAACATCTTTTTTGGACACCTTTGTATTTGCCTCTTTTTTCTTTCTTTCATTAAAAATATCTAGTTTTTCTTTATAACCACATGGACACACAAATATCTTTCCTTGACCTTCACCTCTAAGTTCAAGTTTTTTACGACAGTTTGGACACCTAGCATTTGTTACTTGGCTTATCCCTTTTTTAAAGCCACATTCTCTATCCTGGCAAACTAACATTTTACCTCTTTTACCATTAACCTCAAGCATAGGTTTACCACACTCAGGACATTTGGTTCTTGTAATATTATCATGTTTAAATTTTTGCTCACTATTTTTAATTTCTTTCACGGCCTGCTTAGTATAATCTTTCATTTCAGTAATAAAGTTATTTTTACTTAATTTTCCTTTAGCAATTAAATCTAGTTTTTGTTCCCACTCTGCAGTTAAAGCAGGGGTTTTTAAACCTTCTGGAACTAATTCTAAAAGCTGCTTACCTTTAGAGGTTATATGAATAGACTTACCCCTTTTTTCGATTAAAAAGCTATTAAATAATTTTTCAATAATATCCGCCCTTGTAGCTACTGTTCCAAGCCCTCCAGTTTCGCCGATAGTTTTAATTAAATCCTTACTTTCTGTGGACATATATTTCTTGGGATTTTCCATCGCTGAAAGCAAATTCCCTTCGTCAAAATATGCTGGCGGCTTAGTTTCTCCTTGAGTTTTAGTAAGACTTTTAATTTTAAAAATATCGCCCTTTTCTATCTTTGGGAGCCTTTGTTCTCCGTAATCGTCTGCCTTTTCTTCGATTTCACCTTTTTTATATACCTCTTTCCAGCCTTCCTTAAGCACATTTTTGCCCTTAGCCATAAAGGTCTCTGCTCCGATAGTGGCTTTAATAACTGTTTCTTCATATTCAAAAGGTGGGTATAATACGGCAAAAAATCTTTTAATTACTAAATCATAAATCTTGCGTTCATCATTATTTAAGATACCCGGCACAACCACTTGTTCTGTCGGAATAATGGCGTGATGATCGGATACCTTGCTATCATCGACAAAAGACTTACTAGCTTTGATCGGCTCTTTTAAGATTTTAAAAGCAAATTTGGAATATTCTAAAACGCCACATGCCTTAACTCGCTCGAGTAAAGTAGACACAATATCCGCTGTAAGATAACGGGAGTCTGTTCTTGGATAAGTTAATAACTTATGCTGTTCATATAATTTTTGCATTATAGAAAGGGTTTCTTTTGCCGAAAAGCCGAAGAATTTATTGGCATCTCTTTGTAACTCTGTTAAATCATATAATCTAGGTGCATAAGTTTTTTATAATTTTTAGTAACTTCTATTATCTCGGCATTTTTATTTTTTAAACTTGCTAATAATTGATCACATTTAGCTTCGTCAAAGGTTTTAATATCCCCATTTTCTTTATTCTGCCAGGTTAAATTAAAATTTTCGCCCTTAGCTAATAGACCATAAAATTTCCTTGGTTTAAAATTTTTAATTTCCTCTTCCCTGGTATTTATTATTGCTAGCGTAGGTGATTGTACTCTCCCACAAGAAAGCTGGGCATTATGCTTACAAGTTAAAGCCCTCGTTGCATTAATTCCTACTATCCAGTCTGCTTCAGCCCTCGATATTGCGGAGGCATATAAGTTTTCATACTCCTTGCCATTTTTAAGTTTATTAAAACCATCTTTTATTGCTTTATCCGTAACAGAAGAAATCCATAGACGTTTAAGTGGTTTCTTTACCCCTGCCTTTTCTATTATCCATCTAGCAACAAGCTCTCCCTCACGCCCCGCATCAGTTGCTATAACTATTTCTTTTACATCTTTTCTTTTCATTTGTGCTGCAACTGCAGTAAACTGCTTGCCTGTTTTTTTAATAACAACAAGCTTTAAGTCCGACGGTAACATAGGTAAATCTTCTATTTTCCAGGAAGCATATTTTTCTCCATAACTTTCTGGATCAGCTAAAGTAACTAAATGACCCAGAGCCCATGTAACTATATGTTTATTACCTTCTAAATACCCATTTCCTTTTTTATGACAATTTAAAACTCTAGCTAAATCTCTTCCAACCGAAGGTTTTTCAGCTAAAACTAATATTTTATCCATATCTAAAGTCTCCTCAATACTTCATTATTTGTAGGTTCTATCTTAATTGTACATTTCATTTTCACATATTGCCAATATAAATACAAAAAAAGAGCCTAAATGAACTGGCTCATGTAAAGTAGACAGATAATTTAATTTTAACAATTATAAACCTTTATTGTTGCTTTCCTTGTTACCATTAATTCACTCTTAACCTTCCACTTTCTTTTTTCCCCAGGGTTTATATATAGAGATGAAAATGACAACTACTAATAAGGACATTTGCACTGCTCCAAGGTATAAATTCATTTGACTATTATGTAAATATGTAAGATTTTGAAGGGCAGCACTTCTTTCTAGATCTACAATTTTAATCGCTTCATTTAGCCAAGGTCCTAAAAAGAAAGAACCAAATAAAATTTGCGCTACTGTAATAATATATTTAAAGGTTATCCATTTGAATTTGAAAAATCCCCATCTGGTAAAAATAGAATAAATAATTCCTGTGAGTAGAGTGCCCATAGCGGCTGGGATAATAAGATAATCATCAATAATTTTCGTAGCCAGGTTCATAGCATACAGTTCATCACCATTAGTAATACTTCCTTTAAATAAACCTAACATAAATAAAGAAATACCTGCCCCAAGCCATGCACAGACAAAAAAAAGATGGATTCCTTTAAGGGTCTTTGTTCCTTTAACTCCTAATTTAGCCATTGCATTTCCTCCTTATTTTAATATATTTTATTCAATTTCACCTAATAATAAAATTCTCACAAACTAAAGGCTTTTTAGTTCTTCATAAAAGTGAGCTTCTGTTGCTTTTAAATAGGGAATAAACCATAAAAATCCGATTCCTACTGTAAGTAGACAAAGTATAAACCAGCCTGCAAAACTTAGCCACAGAGTCAATAGCCTCATTTTATGCCCTATCATGATTTTTGTACTTTGAGTTATCGCTTCTAAAGCAGATAACTCAGGATTATCATTTAAGATATAATAAGCCATCGAATATCTAAGGGCGGCTATAATACCGGGAATGATAAATAAAAGTGTCCATAAAATTATGAAAATAGTTGTCACAATATCCAAAACAAATGTTTTTAAAAAGTACGAAAGTCCTGAAAATAAATCCATAAATTCTGGTTCTGTTTCTCTAATCAACTTGAGAAAGAAACTAGCTACTCCAAAAGCAATGGGTCCTCCTAAAATTAAATTTATAATATTACCTATAGAAGTAAAGGAATAATTAATAAAAAATGAGCCATTACCAAATTTGAATAATTCTGTAGACTCTCGCGTGGTATTTCCAGACGTAAAGGCATCAGCTAATATCCAGGCTACAAAGCATACTGCTACGGCCAGAGACCACTTGCCCGCTAAACTATCCCTAGCTAACTCTCTTAGCTCCGAGGGCTCTTGTAACCTTTTAGTTCCGATGTGCATTTATTTTTCACCCCTTCTTAATAATATCTACTCCCCATTATTAAGTACGTGTAAGAGAGCCTCCATATGCCTGCATTTAAAGTGTTTATTACTTCTAGAGCGCCACTGATAAGTACAACATTCACAACCTGTGGTCGTAGCTTCTAGCTCCCATCTACAGTCTATATCTACTACCTTAGCACTTGTTTTACTGGTTAAAAATACAATGACATCGCCTACTTCATACGGTTCAAATAATTTTACTTCTTTTTTTGCTGACATAATATTTCCTCCTTTTAGACAATTAATATTAGAATATCATATTTCAAAGGGTAATAACCAGTTTTTAGTCTGATTTTTCTCCTATATTATATATTAATAAAAATTTCCCATCTCTGAAAACACAGAAAAAAGCCGGGTAATGGCACTTTTAAAGTTTCCATTAGCCGGCTTTTATTCAATTTAAAACGTCCGGATTTTAATCTTATTTATTATATATTATTTTAACTTCATTAATAATTCGCCAGTTTTTACTTGTTGCCCTTCTTTTACCAGAATGGAATCTATAGTACCGCTAACATTAGCAGTAATATTTGTTTCCATTTTCATAGCTTCAATGATAATTAAGCTTTGCTTTTCCTTTACTTCATCGCCTTCTTTTACCAGAACTTTTAAAACTGTTCCTGGAATACTAGTTCCCACTTCCATATTGTTCTCTGGATCAGCCATCTGAATTGCATGCTCTGGCACGGCAATTTTCGAAGCATTATCATGAATTTTAATTTCTCTCCTATTACCATTTACTTCAAATGCTAATGTTTTATTGCCCTCTGCATCAGTACTTCCAATTTTTAAAAGTTTTGTAATAAGGATTTTTCCTTCTGCTATTTCTAGTTCACAAGTCTCCCCTTCAGAAAGACCATGGAAAAAGATATCACTACCGATACGACTTAAATCACCATATTCATCTAGGTACTCCATATACTCTTCATATACCTTAGGATATAAGGCATAACTTAAAGCACTTTTTTGATTTGCTTTAGAATGATGATATTTATCTTTTAAAAGCTTTTTAATTGCATCTAGATCCTCAGCAGGGATAATTTCACCTGGTCTACATGTGATAGATTCTTGACCTTTTAATACTAATTTTTGTAATTTAGGTGGAAATCCTCCTGTTGGTTGACCAATCATACCTTTAAAATAATCAACTACTGAATCAGGAAAGGCCATATCTTTACCTTTATCGTAAATATTTTCTGAGGTAAGATCATTTTTCACCATAAATATCGCCATGTCTCCTACTACTTTTGAAGAAGGAGTAACCTTTACAATATTGCCCATCATTTCATTTACTGTTTTATACATTTCTTTTACTTCATTAAATCTATAGCCAAGTCCAAAGCTTTCTACCTGACCTTTGAGGTTAGAATATTGACCTCCTGGCATTTCATTAGTATATATTTCTGCTGTGCTAGATTTTAAATCTGATTCAAATTTATAATATACCGGTCTTACGTCACTCCAATAATCAGAAATTTGTTGAATTCCTTCCAAGTTTAAACCTGTGTCTCTTTCAGTATTTTTAAGTGAAGCTACTACAGAGTTTAAGGCCGGTTGACTAGTAAGTCCTGACATGCTATTAAAAGCAGTATCAACAATATCTACACCCGCCTCTGCTGCCATGAGTACGGTTGCAACACCATTACCTGTTGTGTCATGAGTATGAAGATGAATAGGCATACCTACTTCATTTTTTAAAGCTTTAATTAATTTAACTGCAGCATAAGGTTTTAATAATGCAGACATATCTTTAATAGCTAAAATATGAGCTCCAGTTTTTTCAATTTCTTTTGCCAAGTTTACATAATAATTCAAAGAATATTTATCTTGTTTATCATCTAATATATCACCTGTATAACAAATACAAGCTTCAGCAATTTTTCCTGTTTTTAATACCTCATCAATGGCTACTTCCATACCTTTTAACCAGTTTAAAGAATCAAAAATTCTAAATACATCCATACCACTTTGAGCTGATTCTTTAATAAATTCTCTAACGACATTATCAGGGTAGTTTTTATACCCAACAGCATTAGCTCCACGAATTAACATTTGGAATAAAAGGTTTGGCATCCTTTTTCTAAGTTCCTCTAATCTTACCCAAGGAGATTCTCTTAAGAATCTATACGCTACATCAAAAGTAGCTCCCCCCCACATTTCAACTGAGAATAAATCTTTTGCTAAAACAGAAGTAGGTTTTGCTATTTTGATCATGTCTCTTGTTCTCATTCTTGTTGCCATTAATGATTGATGTGCATCACGCATTGTATTATCAGTTAAAAGGAGTTTTCTTTGCTCTTTAATCCATTTAACTACGCCTTCTGGACCTTGTTCTTCTAATATTTGTTTAGTTCCACGAAGTTCAGCAGGTTTCTCTACACTTGGGATAATTGGTACATCAAATTCTCTTTTTATGCCATCTGTTTCATTAACAACTTTTTCTCCGAGAAACTTTAATAATCTAAGTTCGTAATCTCTTTTTGGTTTAATATTTAATAACTCAGGATTATTACTAATAAATCCTGTATCACAGTCACCCTTTTTAAATATTTCATGGTTTAAAACGTTAATAATAAAGGCTGCATTAGTCTTAATACCATTTACAGTTAATTCTTTTACAGAACGAACTGCTTTTCTTCTCGCATCATCAAAATCTCTACCTTGTGCACTTACCTTTACTAATAAGCTATCATAATATGGACTAATTACAGATCCTGCAAAACCTTCAGCCCCATCAAGCCTAATTCCAAAACCAGAACCAGAGCGATAAACATCAATTCTACCTGTATCAGGAGCAAAATTATTAGCAGGGTCTTCAGTTGTTACCCGGCACTGAATAGCATATCCTCTAGGTTTAATATCTTCTTGAGAAGCTAACCCGATTTCTGGCGAATCCAGTCGATATCCCTGTGCAACTAAGATTTGAGTTTGTACTAGATCAATACCTGTTACCATTTCAGTTACTGTATGCTCTACTTGAATTCTTGGATTCATTTCAATAAAATAATGATTTCCATGAGCATCTACTAAAAATTCAATTGTTCCTGCATTTCGATAATTAACTGCTCTTGCTATTTTTAGAGCATCTTCACAAATTGCTGTTCTTTGTTCATCAGTTAAACATAACGAAGGCGTAAACTCGATAACCTTTTGATGTCTTCTTTGAATAGAGCAATCTCTTTCATGCAGGTGCACTACATTACCATACTTATCCCCGATAACTTGCACCTCTATATGTTTAGGCTTTTCTAAATACTTTTCAATAAAAATATCATCAATACCAAAAGCCTTTTTTGCTTCACTTCTAGCACTGTTAAATTCATTAATTAGATCTTCTTCGCGAGTTACGATACGCATTCCACGACCGCCACCACCAGCTGCTGCTTTTAACATGACTGGATAACCACAAAAACCTGCAAATTCTTTAGCATCTTGTTCTGATTTAATTGGTTTTTCAACGCCTGGAATAGTAGGCACACCTACTTCTTTGGCAACAATCTTAGATTTAATTTTATCTCCTAATTTATCCATCATAATATGATTAGGACCGATAAACTCTATTCCTGCTTCTTCACACTTTTTTGCAAACTCAGTGTTTTCTGCTAAGAATCCATAACCTGGATGAATAGCATCTACACCCTTTTTAAGGGCTAAATCAATAATTTCTTCTATGCTTAAATATGCTTCAATTGGACCTTGATTTTTACCAATTAAATAAGATTCATCTGCCTTAGTTCTAAAAAGAGAACATTTATCTTCATTAGAATAAATAGCCACTGTTCTGATTCCAAGTTCTGCACATGCTCTAAATATTCTAATAGCAATTTCACCTCTGTTAGCTACTAAAACTCTTTTAAAATTACGCATAAATCCACCACCTTGTACCAATATATATAAAGTCCATCATATATTTAATTTATGTTTCTTTCAATATCTTAACGTCAAGTATACAATATTTCGCCTAAAAATCTTTATTTTCCAGCTCTATAGATTTACCCGTTTTACCTTTTAGGACTTCTTTATATAAATCCTTTTTCAAAATATAATTTGACTGCTCGATTTCCTTATAAACTCTTTCGAAATCTTTACGACAGCTTTCTACATCTACGGGTTCTTTCGTGATTCTATTCCAAGCTCTTCCATTTTCAAAAATTCCATCTTCAGACATACAAAACATTATATCATCTTTAATGAATGAACCTCTTGGCATATACATTTGCTCTAAAACAAAATTATTATCTGTATTTAATAAATCATGACCATAAATATAAGGATTAATATTTTGTATTCCCATTAAGTTCAAAATAGTAGGCATTAGATCTACCTGACCTCCATTGTTTTCAGGCTGCTCATTAATATCTTCCCCAGGAATGTGTATTAATAACGGAATATTCATCATATCTTCATAATCATAGTCATACCCTAAAAAGTTACTCACGTTTTTATAGAATGAATCATCATAAACACTTAAACCAAAGTGGTCACCATAAATTACAATTATAGAATTTTCATAAAGTCCTTTAACTTTTAAATCTTCGATAAATTCTCCTATTACTTTATCTACATAATGAGTAGATTGTAAATAGTCACCAAAAATATTGTTTTTATCTAATTTTTTAATTTAATTTTTTGTTCTTCCATCGGCATAACATATGGATTATGACTCGTTAATGTTACTAAAAAACTATAAAAGGGTTGTTTTTCTTTTTCTAAATACTCTAAAGATTGCTTAAAAAACTCTCTATCACTTAAACCAAAACCAATGATTTCATTATTATCAAAATCATCTTGACTGATAAATTCATCAAAACCTTGATTAGGATATGCTGCTGCGCGGTTCCAAAAATCTTTTTTGTACGCATGAAAAGCAAGTGTCTTGTAGCCTTCATCTTTTAATATCCATGGTAGCCCATAGTAATAATTATCTTTGTATAGATCATAGGTCTGGGCATAAATGTTAGGATGAAGAGCATTATTACTTATAAATTCAGCATCTGAAGTATTAGCAAGTCCTACTTGTTGGTAATAGTTTTTAAAATAAATTGTATCTCCTTTAATTAATTTATTTAAGTTAGGGGTAAGCTCTTGCTTATTGTATTTGGCATTAATTAGCATATTTTGAAAAGACTCTACTTGAATTATAATTAAATTCCTACCTTTAGCCACTCCATGCAGTTTAGAATTTTCATCTGATGTAACTAGCTTTTTATTTTCTAAATCTTTAGCAATACGTGCATCATTTAAATTTTGCTCAACTAGGATATTATAAGCATTTTTTACATGGTACGTAAAAAATTCTTGATTACTTATCTTTTGCACCGAGGTAGCTTGCAAGGGATCAATGATTAACAAACTAATAATCACCATATTTAGAGCAAATGCTTTTATAAAAACCTTTTTCTTATAGGTATCTTTTTGAATAAAACGCGATAAAAACAAATCTAAAAATAATAAAAAATACGTAGGTTTAATTAAAAGCATAATAGTTTCTGAAATATCTGATAATTGACCAATCTGTTTAAAAGAACTAAAGCTTAAATATTGATTATAATAATTCATATAAATAACATCCACAAACATTAAAAAAGAAATTATAAAATTAACCAGCAAAAATGTCTTTTTAGAGGTAATTGTATATATTAAGCTAATAAAAAATACACTCGATAATAAAATTAAAACAAGGCTAACCTTATTTCCTAGTAGATAGTAAAACAAGGTAATCTTCGCCAATGCCATTATTAATACATACTTATTTTTAAATATATCTAACATTTTAGCCTCCTTACTGTTTTATTACTATGATAGCACAAGTTGAAAAGATTTTTAAACCTTTAAATATTCCCTTTAATTTAGGTAAAAAAAAGAAACCCTATATAATTTAAAGTGTACTCTTTGTAAAGGACATTTTAAATAAGGATCTCTTTTAAAAATAACCAAATATTTAGCCTAACCCCTTATCTAACATATTAAGGGCGTCAATCTTTTCTTTAGTAAATCTATTATAGACGCTTCTTTTAATTTGTGGCGAACTACTTTTAAAATATATATCTACCTTTTGTCGTTCATTATATAAAGAGCTAATAATCGTGCGATCATCTTTTTGTAAATTTAGTTTAGAAAAAATTGAAACCGCTCCCCCTACCCCATGTTGCACGGCAGTAGAAAATAAACTTTCTCTTAATGCTTCACTTCTTTGATTAATATCAAAACCAAAACGTGACTTTAAAGAATTAGCAGCCTGTTCATAAAAGGCATACTTAACATAATCATGCTGAGCCTTTAAAAATCTGCTTTTATCTGTTTTAGCTATCGAAGACCAAGCATGATCAAAATTAAGCCCAGGTTTACCACCATCTTTTATTTTAGAACTCGATAGTGTAGCATAAATATCTTGGTGATTATTCTTTAACCAATTAATAAAAGAATCTAATGAACCCATTTTAGAGGAAAACTGCCACGCACCATAGGATTTGCCGCCATGATCTCCAGGATTATTGGCAATAGCACCTGGATTAAGGTTGGATTCATATTTAGACGACATAGAACCTAATCCCCCTAGACTACTAGTTTGATGGGCTTTATACCTGGACGTATATGCAGAAGGATTAATAATTGCACCACTTTGATGAACCTTATGCATTGCATTTAATGAGCTTTCTGTATCTAAGTTATTAAGGCTCGCAAAAGCAGTTAATAACGAGTTGGTTACTATATCACTACTATCCTCTTTAATAATTTGATTTAATAATGCTTGAAACATAAGACTTTCTGCTACTTTTACCTGATCCTTGTTATTCTCAGAATTAGAGTTTATTTTTGCATTATAACTATTTACTAATAAATTATTCACTTCATTTGTAGATACTGACATCTCTATCTCCCCATTTTACCTGACTAACTTGGCGTAAGTCATGCATTTGCAGTTCTTAATTCAATTTATACTCTCTTTCTCATTCTTGAAATCAACTGGATAATCTTCTACCCACTGACCACTATAAATTATATTATTGTTTGGATCGTAAAGTGCCCCTTCACCTTGCATCATATCATTTTGCCAGTGACCTAAATATAGTTCTCCATTAAACCATTGTTGTTTTCCTTTACCTTCTCTTTTACCATCTTTAAAAACTCCTTCATACATATCTCCATTGGACCAAAACATAGTACCTTCTCCATGTGGAAGTCCCTTTTCTACTTGCCCGTAATAAACTTTATTAAGATATGATATTTCTTCTCCAAAAACTGGAATGACAGCTACTACTTCAGACTTTGACGACTCCGTACCATTTGCATCAACAGCGGTTATATAATAATACCTTTTATCGGTCTTTTCCTGAACATAAGGTAAAAAATACGGCTCAGTTAATAAGGAAGTTTTGTTATTAAAAATTATTTTCTCAAAACCTGTGTCCTTCTTATCACTTGTATAAACATAGAAACCAGCTATGTCGTTTTCATAATTAATTTCCCAAGTAATTATATGGTCAAATATTATATTGATGTTTAGTGGTGCATCAGGTAGCGCAGTTTCCCCTCTAGGTTTAATTAAGTCTCTAAGCTCAATATTTAAATTATTCTTTAAAAAAGGTTTTATGTCATTAATCGGAATAGCTAAATTTATATTTTGCCCAGTACTAAAGAATGCTGATGTAATCCCAATAACCTCGCCGCGATTATTAATCAGTGCCCCTCCACTACTACCTTTAGATAAAGGTGCAGTAGTCTGTAGAAACATTTGACCTGCAAATAAGCGCTTGCTATTGCTTATTAGTCCTTCGCTAACAGTATTAGGAAGACCCAACGGATTACCAATAGCAATAACTCTATCCCCTGAACTAACTCTACCTGAATCGCCTAACTTTACACTAGCTAATTTATCTGCATTTATTTTTAAAATTGCAATATCCCGGTACTCATCATAATTTAGAATATTTGTAACTGTATGCTTTTTGCCGTTTAATAGAATCACATCTATTTTAGTTGCGCCCTTTATTACATGATAATTGGTCACAATTTTACCAGAGTCTTCAATAATAAAACCACTGCCTGATGCAAATAAATCTCCATGAGTATTATATGCTTCAAGAGACACAATAGACTCTTCAGATAATTTCACAATCTCTCTAGGCTCAAAGGTTTTATCAATTCTTACTATTCTAGTTTCATCTAACCAATCAACTTTTGCGCCTAATGCCTCACTTATAAATCTAAGCGGTACTAACACCCTACCCTCCGTGATTACTGGGGGCTGATCAGTTGGAATATTTCTACCATTTAAAACAAGATTAATATTCTTTTTATTATCCTTATTAGAGACCTCTGGATAATTATAATTATTTGTGCTAATAAAAACAGTTTGTTTTTCACCATTCCATTCTACATCAGCTCCAAGATTTTCACTAATAGCCCTTACTGGAACCATAGTTCTCCCATTAACTATTATAGCTGGTTTATCCGTCTTAATTATACTTCCATTTATTTCTATGCCAATTTCCGCTTGTGCTAATGCGCTTGTTGGTAATAGTAAAAAAAGTAATAGTAATAAATATTTTGTGTATTTCATCTCATCCCGCCTCATTGTAATCGTTTATTTATATAGAAAAATTAGCTTACTCTCTAATTAAAGCTGCAAATCCCTGCTTTAATTAAGAATAAGCTTATTATTAGTTAATTATTCTTTTTTAAAGAAATCGCCTCTGAACAGCATATATCATAACAATGTCCACATCTGCGACAAATTTTATGATCTACTACAGCCTTTTCCTGAACAGTAATAGCATTTGCAGGACAAAGTAATTCACACTGAAAACAGGCAATACATTTATCTGTATCAATAACTATCTGCACGAAGTTTGAATAACTCTCATATCCATTTTTCATTTAATAAGTCCTCCTCTTTAGATTCCTGCTTCTATAATACACTAAAAATGTCCTATATGAAAATTCCATATAAATAAAAAAATACCTTCTAAGCTTTTTAAATAATAGCTAAAAGGTATTTTTTTCTTACTTTACATATTAAAGCAATATACTACTGTCTAATCATAAAAGGATTTTATATAGTTTGTATTGAATCCTTTTGAAAGATGTTTGATTACCGATTAGGGGTTGGTTAATATGTTTTTTGAATTTAAGAATCGAAATAAAACTATAAAAGAATTAAGAAAAAGCCAAAGCTATACTGCCTGGGAGCTTGCTTTTAAACTTAAAGTTGATACTGTAGATATTACACAAATAGACTACCTAAAATTTAAAGAAGTACCCGAACCAATTAAGTCTAAAATGCTGCCTCTTTTACGTGGTGATGATATGGATGAAATTCCTTGGTAGTGGAGTCATTTGATTTTTTTTACTTTTTCTTCTATTTCATTTTCAGTTAAAGAGTAATCATCTGAGGATAACCAGATTTCGTAAACATGATTATCCTTTTCATATGTCAATATTATTGTTTCAGCTGATATATTGTGCTCATCAAGTAAATTCATAGCCTTTTTGGCAACTGATATATGTTCAGCATTATCTACTAGATATATATTAATTTGAGTATATATCGCATCATTTGTAAAAAATTCTTTACCTAAACCTGTAACACTTTTTATTTTACTTTCGATCTCACTCATATAAAACACATTATTAATTTTAGAATTGTACCCGTTTTGGCTTTTACACTCAAGATAATCCTCATAAATATCCTGTGATTTAAAGCCCCTAGAAATCAAGAAAGGGGTATAGTCATCTAAGCAAGTTACCTCTGCATAAAAACTATCATAGATAGGATCAATCTTTGCAATTCCTACCGTAAATGAAAGGTCAGGATATTTTTCATCCAAATGTTTTACAAATTCTCCTCTTACGCTCACCAAAAAAATTAATGCTGTCAAAAGCAATATCATCAATATTCCAAGCACGCTGATTAAAAGTATTTTTGCTTTTTTATTCACCCAAATTCACCTCTAACTTAGATTAAGATTAAAAACTTGATAATCCTGTCTTTTCCTGAATATTATATAAAATATTTTTTATTACTGAGTTTTCTTTATAAGCTTCAAAATCTAAGGTGTATTCTGCATCTTCATTATTCCATATTCTTTTAAAATATTTTTCTACTTTTATAGTTCAGGGTTATCCACTGATAAAATTACTTTTAAATTTGTCTCTAGATTATAATCTCCAATATTTCTACGCCTCTCTCACTAGCCATTATTAATTCCTTTATAACTTGATGCTCTGCTAAATAAAACATAGCCATCTGAATTTTATCGCCATTTTGAGTGTCTTTAATCTCTTTAATTAATTCTTGTTTAATTTTACCTTCAGTAACAACTTGTGCTTTGTCTGCATCTTTCACAGGATAATTAACGCTAAAATTAAAAAGTTTGCCCCCAGAAAAATTCACAACATCATTTTCTGTTTTTAATAAATCATTAATTATTTCTCCCTTAACCGCTATGGCAATATTAGAATGATTGCTACTAGCATCATGTGGATTAAAAGAGGTGACTAGGGCTTCATTTTCAGTGATTAAAACCTTCCGATGATTGGCTTTCATATTTAATAATTTTAAATATGAAGGTAACGTAACATTAGGGGAATCTGGGCTAAAGGGATTAGGAAGTACCCTTCCCCTTTTGTATCTAGATTTTTAAATACTGGTCGCCATAACCCTGAATATAAAGGATTTGAATCTCTCATTTTTTCTAAATCAGTGATTACCACTTGAATACCATTATTTCTTAACCTTTCTAAATATTTCGAAGGATATGAACCATAAAAGATATTAATTTCATCCGTGATAAATACAATTTGTAAACCTGGAACCTTTTTCTTTTGTTCAATTAAACTATCTGTTAATTCACCAGAAATATTCTCATAACCATTTTCATGATCATAATCATCATTAAATAAAAACATATCTATTACAATAAAATTTTGGGCATTTTTAATCATCTTCTTAATTTTAGGGAAAATATGTTGTTCATGAACCAATGCTTCATTTTTCTCATAGGTTAAATCATAAATAAACTCAACCTCGCTATTTCTTATTTCTCCCTTTTGAGAAGCTCCTTTTGGTACAGTTGTTTTAAAACCATGATAAGAAATTACAACTATTAAGATAATTAAGATTATTCTATTCCAAGGCATACCTTTTATCTGATTTATAGGATAATATAGTTTCACCATATTGCTACTTATAAATTCTTATACTCTTTGAAGATGAGCCACTCTTCAACAGTTGGCTCATTGAATCATTGTCATATTTCTAAAAATGTCCAATTTATCTAAAAGATCCTCTTTATTTTCCTTAGTTAAATATCTTGTTGGAACTATATGTGCAGTAAATCCACTTAGATAAATAAGTATCATATCATCATAAACCTTTACTTCTTTTATACCTTCTCTTGATGTTATTTCAGTAGAGTGTTTATTAATAACCTTTATATCATTTTCTCCAATTATCATGGTATTTTTGCATATCATCGATGAATTATCTCCATCTTTTAACATGCCTGCTACCGATTTTCTTATTAACCTTTTGTGTTTTTTAGGAAACCCTACTACCCATATTATAATGAAAAATACAGCAATAATTGCCCAATAAAGTTTAGGTTGTTTAAATTTGATCCTTTTCATATCCAATATCTTTAACCCCATAACCTTCATCTCATCTCAATATTATCATCTTTATCTTAACAACCAATAGCTAACTAGTATATAATTACAAAGACTAATAAAATATGAAAAACGTCATTTATTCTGAAAGGGGTCTACATATGTTTAAAATCTTGGTTTTTATAACATTATTTATAACACTTATTAGCGTTGTAGTCAAAAAAGTCCTTAACCTTTTTAAGCAACAAAAAGAAGAACACGAAAAAAGAATGGCAATGCTTACAGAAAATTTAAAGTTTCAAGAGAAAATATTAGCTTCAATTAAAAACCCGGTAGCGGCAGCTGCTGTAGGCGGGGCGACAACAATGTTTTTATTAGATCAACTTACTAATGATAACAACTTAGAGCAACAGACTATTGACCAAATGCAAGATATGGATTTAGATCAATTACAGGAATTCGCTATGGAAAATAATTTTATGGAACAGGAAGATATGAACCATCTATTAGATGAATTTGACCCTTTCGACCCCTACACCAACCCGGGTATTGACATCGTTATAGATGAATCCTATCATGGAATTGACCATGGTTTAGATAATGATTTCCATGATGACTTTGATTATGGTTTTGATAATGATAGTTTCGATAATACTAATTTTGATAATGACTTTGGTGGTGGTTTTGGTAATGATTTTTAAACATTTGAATTTCAGGCAATATTATAATGATTGCTACTATTACCATTATAATGAAAAGCCCTATAAAACAGACCTTTTATCTGTTTTATAGGGTAATTTAATTTTACAATGAAGCGATTCAATTTAATTAAAATCCCTTGGAATTTCAGTTTCCCAAGTTTTCTTAAATATTTCTTGTTCATTTTCTAGGGCTATTAAAGTATTCGTTAAATAAAAATTCTTTTCATCACTTTTCATTTCACTAAAGGTTTTTAATTTAGTTTGCCACTCTTTTCTTCCTACTTTTAATTCCCATTCACAGGTTACACGAGCTGATAGGGGATCATTTTCGTTAATACTATAGGTATTTTTATTGATACTGCCATGTTCAATACCATTTTCGCTTAACTTTCTTTCACCCTCGTCTGAAAAGTCCTCTAATTTCCACTGACCTGTAATCATGTCTTGAGAAAGGTTTCTTGTCCTTTTTTCCTTTCTTAAAACTTCCATCTCCATTACCTGGGCAGTTTCAGGACCCGCAAAATTGGCACATGCACCATCTTCGTTTTGAGGTGTTCTAACTGGTAATGAGATGTGAGTATCTTCTCCAGAATATATTGTTAAATTAACTGGTTTAGGCGAAGGCCATGCTTGTGGCCAATAAGTTGGTGACACGGCTACCTCCAACTGGTGACCTTTTGGAATTTGTTGTCCTAAAGCATTTAACTTAATTGAAACAATATATTTTTCTCCTGGCACTAACTTTTCAGGATGTTCATGAGAATTCAGGTGGTTTAAATTTAATATTCCCCAGCTAATTAAAGTAGATTCACCCGTAGGCGCTTTATCACATAATCTTACGGCTAATAACGCATTTTCCTGATCAGAGGAAACCTTAACATTAAAAACAGGGTGACCTAATAGTTCAATTGTTTCGTCTAAGGGCTTTGAAGTAAAAACCACTGCTTTACCATTTTCAGCGCGTTGATCTGAGGGTAAGTCACCTGGTTGTCCAAAGGGACAAAATACGCCTGCATAAAATCCATGATTCTGGACACTTGGAATAATAAATTCTTCGCCTTCTTTGGCTTCATTTAAAAGCTGTCCTTGTGTTAGCCATAGAGATTTATTATTTACTGTAGTAGAAGGCCAATCTTTATCTCCCACCCATTTTCCAGGTCTTTCATCATAACTTACCTTTGGTAATTCACTATCTTGAATCCACGAAATTAATTTAGGTCCATCCATAATGCCAGTTTCTTTTCCTTTTAACCATTTATCCCACCATTTTAAGCACTCTTGTAAAAATCCAATAGCAGGTTCTGGTATCGCTACTTCAGGATATTCATGTGCCCATGGACCAATTAGACCCTTACTATTGGGTACATTTTCAATTATTCTAAATACCGCATTGGTATAACCATCTTGCCAGCCACTTACAGCAAAAACGGGAATTTCTAAATCAGAATAATCTTCACATACTGAACCATGCTTCCAATAAGCATCTCTTCTTTGATGTCTTACCCACTCTTCTACATGAGGAGGGGTATTTTCTAGTCTATCAAGCCAATTTTCCCTCCAAGATTCTCCAACTACCTCGGGATCCTGGGGCCTTGCATTATAAGCAAACATAGTTGATGCCCACCACAGCATATCGCTTGATAAAATAGTGCCCCCTTTATAATGCACATCATCAGCATAACGGTCATCAGTAGAACACAGGGTAATAATAGTTTTTAAAGCTGGATGTTTTCGTGCAGCTACTTGGAGACCGCTAAATCCACCCCATGATTTACCAATCATACCTATTGAACCTGTAGACCAGGACTGCTTTACTATCCAATCTAATACTTCTAAAGCGTCATCTTGCTCTTGTTTTAAATATTCATCTAATAAAATGCCATCTGAGTCGCCTGATCCCCTAATATCCACACGAATACACGCATATCCATGCCCTGCAAAATAAGGATGTCTTGCTGAGTCTCTAATAGCTGTAAAATCATTTTTACGATACGGAATATATTCTAAAATAGCTGGTACTGGATTTTCTTCTGCATCTTTTGGAAGCCAAATAGTTGCTGCTAATCTTGCTCCATCAGACATCGGAATCCAAATATGTTTGATTTTTTCTATTTCCCTAGGAAATTCTGTCATTATACTACGTTTTTGTGAATCTCTTATATTGAAAACCAACTATATCAACCTTTCTATTTATCAGTATAATTAAGACATATTAACCAATAGGCTACATGACTTCTTATTTCATCATTTTATCATCTCTAGAAATTGGCCCTTTATTATCAAGATAACCAAAATCTTCTTTTAACCATTTCATTACAGAACCAATTAATAAAAAGAATATAACTACTACTGGTATAGCTACCAACACTGAAGAGGTTTGGATTACATTTAACCCACCAATTTTTAACAAAGATAAAGCCATAAAAGCCAATACAGCAGCCCATAACAATCTATGCCAGCGGGCTGGTTCTTCACCATCTTTTAATTCTTTGGTAGCAATAGCTGATAATATATAAGTAGCAGAATCTAAAGATGTAGCTAAAAATATAAATGCTAAAACTAAAAATACAGGTAGTATTAATTGACTTAAAGGCAATGTTTTAAATAATGCAACAATAGCAGCTGGTCCACCACTTGTATTAGCAATATCAGTTAACGATACTATACCATTTGTCTCTAGATGAATAGCATACCCACCGAAAACAGCAAAATATACCCACCCACCAATTGGGCCCCAAACTAAACCTGTGGTAATGAATTCTCTAATTGTACGACCTTTAGAAATACGAGCTACAAAAAGTCCCATAAATGGCGCAGTTGCAGCAAACCAAGCCCAGTAAAATACTGTCCAACTTTGTGGAAAGCCACCTTTTACAAAAGGATCAGTTGAAAAACTCATGCGAACAATATTTTGCATCATTAACCCAAAACTATTAGTAAAGTTTGATAAAAGAAATAGTGTTGGACCAACTAAAAATACAAAAATTGCTATTCCTATGGCAAGGTATATATTTATATCACTTAGCTTTTGAATTCCTTTAAGCCCAAAGAAAACACTAGTACCAAAAATAATAGTCCAAATTATTACAATTGCTACACTTAACTCAAATGATTGAGGAATGCTGAAAATTTCACTTACTATTTCTGAAACCATAGGCACACCTAATCCTAATGAAGTTCCAAGTCCTCCAACTAAACCCCATATAATCATAATATCAATTATTTTACCTATTAATCCATCAGCATGTTTACCTAATATACCTTTACAAGCTGTGCTTATTTTTAAGGAAGGTTGTTTACGAACATAAAATGAGTATGCAATCGCAACTCCTGGTATCCAGTAAATAGCCCAGGCGGTGAATCCCCAATGAAATAAACCATAGGCAAGAGCCCATTCATTAGCAGCATTAGAAAAAGGTTCAATGCCAAAGGGAGGCCCACCCATATAGTAAACAGGCTCCATAATAGACCAAAACATTATGCTTGTACCCATTCCAGCACAAAACATCATAGCAATCCAGCTAATCTTAGAAAATTCAGGTTTATCTTCTGGTCCCCCTAGCTTTATACGTCCATATTTACCAAAGGCTAACCAAATTAACCACAGAAAAACTCCAACAGTTAAATATTCAAATAACCAGTCAAAATTATAGGTAATAGAAGTTAACAGATTATTTAAAACTGGTTCCGCTGTTTCAGTATTCATTGCTAGTGCCAAAGTAACCCCTATTATCACCAGTAACGATGGCCAAAATATTTTTGCATCAATGTTAGATTTATTCATATAATTCCCCCTTGTTGAAAATGTTTTAATTATAAAAAGGTTTGGAAACATAACCTTACAACCTGCACTCAATCCTTATCTGATAAGTTGTAGGTTATATGTTACTATACTTAGGTTTATCTGACAAGTCCTAACGCACACCTTTTTGTTATAATACATAAATATATTTATTCTCTGTTATAGTAAATGTATATTTTAACAGCTAATTTATAATTTTCACTCATCTATAACGTATATATCGCTTGTAAATACTAAGATGCAGTAAGGTGTTTAATTTTTTCCCTCTAGGGAATACTCCATAATAAGTATGATTTCAAGGAGTATTATTATGCAGCTTACTAAACGATTAAATTTTAAAATAAATTTTTCAGCCAATTTTATCTTAACCTTATTATTTATTTTGATGATGCTTGACTATTTAATAACTTATTATGGGATGCACTCTTTAGGAGTTCTTGAGGAAAGTAATGCTCTTATGGTGCGATTTATGAAACTACCTTTGAGCCAAGGTTTAATCCTTAGAACTTTGTACTGTGTAATTTTTATTTCTTTATTCAAATATGTAGAGCGTTCTAAAACTCGCTTGGCATTCCAAAAAATTCTACTAATACCCTTAAGTATACAATTAATTCCTATTTCTCTGCATATTAGCTGGTTTTATCAATATCTGAATTTCTACAGTTAATAATCCATGGTATTATTAATGTATTAGAAACTAACTGTATGTAAGGAAGGGATTAGATGCAGAAAAATTATATCTTAGCCTTAGACCAAGGTACTACCAGCTCTAGAGCTATAATATTTAATCATCAAGGTGAATTAATTAATATGGCTCAAAAAGAATTTACCCAAATCTATCCTAAAAGCGGTTGGGTTGAGCATGATCCTATGGAAATATGGGCCACTCAAAGTGCTATGGCTCGGGAAGTTCTAGAACGAACTGGTATCAGGCCTACTGAAGTAGCCGCTATAGGTATCACAAATCAAAGAGAAACAACTATTGTATGGGATAAAAGTACAGGTAAGCCTATTTGTAATGCTATTGTTTGGCAATGCAGGAGAACTGCTCATATTTGTGATGAATTAAAAGAAAAAGGATTAAAAAGTTATATCAAAGAAAACACGGGACTTGTTATCGATGCTTATTTTTCAGGAACAAAAATAAAATGGATACTTGATAATGTTAAAGGAGCAAGAGAAAAGGCGGTTAAAGGGGAATTATTATTCGGTACTGTTGATACATGGCTAATATGGAACCTTACTAGAGGTAAAGTGCACGTAACGGACTACTCTAATGCCTCAAGAACAATGCTCTTTAATATTAAGAGTCTATCATGGGATGAAAAAATACTAAAAGAATTAGACATCCCTTTATCCATGTTACCAGAAGTTAAACCTTCCAGTGAAATTTATGGTCTTACAGATGAAAAAACCTTTGGTGGAGCAGAAATACCGATTGCAGGTATAGCAGGTGATCAACAAGCTGCTTTATTTGGCCAAGGATGCTTTGAACCTGGAATGGCTAAAAATACCTATGGAACTGGTTGCTTTATGTTAATGAATACAGGTGATAAAATAATTTCATCTAACAATGGACTTTTAACAACGATAGCTTGGGGACTAAATGGTAAAGTAACCTACGCTTTAGAAGGGAGTATATTTATAGCAGGTGCTATTATTCAGTGGTTAAGAGATGAATTAAAATTGATTGATGATGCTAAAGATAGTGAATATTTTGCTACCAGAGTAAAAGATAATAATGGCGTTTATGTAGTTCCTGGTTTCGTTGGTTTAGGTGCACCTTATTGGGACATGTATGCTAGAGGAAGTATTTTAGGCCTTACTCGAGGAGCTAATAGAGATCACATTATTAGAGCATCTTTAGAATCAATAGCATATCAAACCAGGGATGTCCTAGAAGCCATGCAAGAAGATTCAGGTATAAATCTCAAGGCTTTAAAAGTTGATGGTGGGGCAGTTATTAATAATTTTTTAATGCAATTTCAATCTGATATTTTAAATGTCAGCGTAGATCGCCCTAAAGTTATAGAAACAGCCGCACTTGGGGCAGCATATTTAGCTGGTTTAGCTGTAGGCTTTTGGGAAACACAAGAAGAAATCGCTGAAAAATGGTCAGTTGATAAAATATTTAAACCTTATATGAAAAATGAACTAAGGGAAAAATTTTATTCTGAATGGACAAAGGCTGTGGGTAGGTCGTTAAACTGGGAAAATCCCAATTAATAGATAATTTCTTTTGCTATATAAAAAATGTCCCTACTTGATATAGTTTAGAATCAAGTAGGGAAGAATAAATAGTCAGAAATTTAAATTAAATACTTTTATTACACCATATTACTACAATAATTCCAGCCTTCTTTATTATTGGATAAGTATTCTTTAATTGGTTGATACTTAAGATCTTTGAAATTTATATCAGTTGTCTCTAAAAAAGCCTGCGCTGTATCTAGAGATGTAAAACATGGAATAAAGTTATCTGCTGCTAGTCTTCTCATTTTAAAGCCTAATGTTTTTTGACTTTTTCCTTTAGAAGGAGTATTTATAACTAAATGGACTTTACCTTCTTTGATAGATTCTAATGGGTTTTCAACTAAGATACCATTTACCCCGTGCTCATTTAGAAATTTTGCTGTATTATTAGTTGCTAAAATCTGAAATCCTTTAGACTCTAATCCTAGGACAATTGGTAGGGCTTCTTCTAAGTCTCTTTTAGCTACCGATACTAAGACACTTCCGCTACCAGGCAATCTTTTACCGCTAGCTGTTATGGCTTTATACAAAGCGCAGCCAAAATTATCATCTATTCCTAAAACTTCTCCTGTTGATTTCATTTCCGGGCCTAACGAAGTTTCTACTTGTGATAATTTTTCAAAAGAAAACACTGGAGATTTTACAACTACATAATTAGGCTCAGGCCAAAGTCCTTCTGAATATCCTAATGATTTAAACTTTCTACCAAGCATAGCCCAAGTAGCTAGTTTAATTAATGGAAGTCCTGTAACTTTACTTAAAATCGGAACAGTTCTAGAGGCCCTTGGATTAACTTCTATTACATAAGCTTGTTCATTTGCTATAACAAACTGAATATTATATATCCCTTTAATCTTTAGTCCTTTTCCTATCATCTTAGTATACTTAATTACCTTATCTTTAATATTTTTACTTACATCTTGAGTAGGGTAAACAGCCATACTATCTCCTGAATGAACCCCTGCTCTTTCTATGTGTTCCATTATTCCTGGAATAATTACTGTTTCACCATCACAAATAGCATCAACTTCTATTTCTTTTCCTTCGATATATTTATCTATCAAAATTGGTTTATTAAAAGAAATATCTACAGCTGACTCTACATATTGAATAAGTTCCTCCATATTATATACTACTTTCATAGCCCTACCACCTAATACGTAAGAAGGGCGAACAAGTAGAGGAAACCCTAATTCATTTGCAATATTTTCTACTTCATTAACCTTTGTAGCTGTTTTACCTTTAGTTTGAGGTATTTCTAATTCTTTTAAAAACCTTTCGAATTTCTTGCGATCTTCAGCGATATCGATATTTTCTACGGTTGTGCCGAAAATATTAATTCCTTTAGCACTAAGTTTTTCAGCTAAATTTATTGCCGTTTGACCACCAAATTGTACAATAACTCCTTTTGGTTTTTCTTCATTAATAATATTAACAACATCCTCTAAATCTAAAGGATCAAAATATAAACGATCCGATGTATCAAAGTCAGTACTAACAGTTTCTGGATTATTATTGATAATAATTGCTTCAAAACCAGCTTCACGAAGTGCCCACACAGCATGAACTGAACAATAGTCAAATTCAATTCCTTGCCCTATTCTAATTGGCCCTGATCCTAAAACAATAACCTTATCTTTATTACTTTTCTTTAATTCATTTTCTTGTTCATAACATGAATAATAATAAGGCGTTCTTGCAGTAAATTCTCCAGCACATGTATCTACAGACTTATAAACAGGCTTAGGATTATTTTCCATTCGTAATTTAGTAACTTCGTCAATATCAATGCCTTTTAGATTAGCAATATAAGCATCACTAAATCCCATTCTTTTAGCTTTAATTAATAATTCTTGTTTTAAGGATTCATTCTTTATGCTAAATTCCATATCAATAATATTTTTAATTTTAGCCAAGAAAAATTTATCTATTAGAGTTAAAAGTCCAACTTCTTTAATAGGCCAATTTCTTCTAAAAGCCTCAGCTATGATGAATAGCCTTTCATCATCTGCATATTTTAATCTATTTTCTAGTTCAACATCCGAAAGACTTCCTGAATTTTTTAAAAGCAATCCATTTTCTCCTGTTTCTAAAGATCTTACTGCTTTTAAAAGACTCGCTTCTATGGTGCGCTCAATTGCCATTACTTCGCCCGTGGCTTTCATCTGAGTACCAAGGAGTCTATTAGCCGTTGGAAATTTATCAAAAGGCCATCTAGGGATTTTAGTTACTACATAATCTATACTAGGCTCAAAGCAAGCACTCGTTGTTCCTGTAATTGGATTCTTTAATTCATCTAAGCTATACCCAATAGCAATCTTAGTAGCAATTTTTGCAATTGGATATCCTGTAGCCTTTGATGCTAATGCACTTGATCTAGATAAACGTGGATTTACTTCAATTACAACATAATTATTACTTTTAGGGTCAAATCCAAATTGAATATTACAACCACCTTCAATTTCAAGGCTCCTAATAATTTTAATAGCTGCTTTTCTGATTATTTGAAATTGTTTATTCGTCAGGGTTTGAGTAGGGGCAAAGACAATACTATCACCAGTATGAATTCCCATAGGATCAAAATTTTCCATACTACAAATAATTATGCAATTATTTTTTCTATCACGCATAATTTCAATTTCAATTTCCTTCCACCCTAAAATGCCTTGTTCTAACAGAACCTGACCAATTCTACTTGCATGTAAACCCAAACTCACAATTGCTTCTAATTCTTGCTCATTTCTCGCTAGGCCTCCCCCTGTTCCTCCAAGAGTATAAGCTGGCCTAATTATAACTGGAAATCCTACCTCTTTAGCAAAAACTTTAGCTTCTTCTACTTTGGTAATAATAACACTTTTTGGAATAGGCTCGTTTAATAAAATCATTGTATCTTTAAATTCTTCTCTATCTTCTGACTTTTTTATCGCTGTTAAACTAGTTCCTAATAATTCTACCTTATATTTCTCTAAAACCTTCGCATCAGATAATTCACAGGCAAGATTTAAACCAGTTTGCCCACCAAGACCAGGTATAATACCATCAGGCCTTTCTTTTTCTATAATTTTAGTTAATGTTTCCAGGTTTAAAGGCTCGATATATACTTTATTAGCTATATTTTCATCAGTCATAATAGTAGCTGGATTACTATTTACTAAAACTACTTCTATACCTTCTTCTTTTAAAGACTTACAAGCCTGAGTACCTGCATAGTCAAATTCTGCTGCTTGCCCAATGATAATTGGCCCAGATCCAATAACCATTATCTTTTTTAAATCTTTTCTTTTCGGCATCTAAGTTCCTCCTAACCATTTATCACTTTTTTAAATTCTGTATATACATAGGCACAATCTTCATAACCTTGATTAATATTAGGATGATATTGAACCGAAAATATTGGCAAACTTTTATGCTTTATTCCTTCAATAGTATTATCATTTAAATTTATATGTGTAACTATTAAATCTCCTGGTAAATCTTCAATATTAACTGCATATCCATGAATTTGATTTGTTATATATACCCTGTCATGAATTAAATCCTTAACTGGATGATTTGCTCCCCTATGGCTAGCTTTAAGTCTATAAGTATCTGCCCCTAAGGAAAGACAAAGTAATTGATGACCTAGCCCTACCCCCAAAATAGGGATTTCATTAATCAGAGACTTAATAGTTTCTATACTTTCATTCATATCCTTGGGATTACCTGGTCCATTAGATAAAAACACTCCTGCTGGATCTAGCTTCATTATCTCACTTACTTTTGTAGTTCTAGGCATAATATAAAGGTCAAAATCTTGCTCTTTTAAGCCCTGTAAAATGCTATTTTTAAGTCCATAATCTAAACAAACAACCTTTGCACCTTTACCTGGAATATGACTAATTTCTGAAGTTATTGAATTTGAATCTTGTGAACACTCTTTTTTGTTATCTGTTTTTTCTATAAACCGAGCTATCTCCTCTTTAGGAAAATCATTATTTGTTATAATTCCTTTCATACTTCCTTTTGCACAAATAAGTCTGGTTAATGCTCGTGTATCTATACCAGATATGCCGATAATTTTATGCTTATTTAAATATTCCTTCAAACTTTCTTTAGCTTGATAATTATTGTAATATTCACACTTTTCCCTGAGTATCAAACCCTTAATACAAGGTTTGATCGTTTCAAAGTCTGAATCGTTAATTCCATAATTGCCTACGACCGGATATGTGAGCAAAACAATTTGTCCTTCATAAGATGGATCTGTTATAATCTCCTGATATCCTACCATAGATGTGTTGAGAACTATTTCACCAGATATGATCCCTTCGCATCCAAAAATTTCGCCTGTAAAACATGAACCATCTTCTAAAATTAGTTTTCCGTTCATATTAAACCTCCCCAAAGGCCTCGTCTAAAATCTCTATTGCTAAATCGATCTCTTTAATTGTAGCAGTTAATGGAGGCACAAATCGTAAAGTTTGCCCTGCTATCCCATTAATAATTAATCCTTTTTCAAAACATAAATTAACTATGTCCTGTGCATTAATATCTATGTCGCAACCTATCATTAAACCAAGACCTTTTACTTTTTTAATGCATGCATATTTTTCTTTTAAGCTATTTAATTTCCCTCTGAAATATTCTCCTTTATCTACAACTTCTTGCATGAATTTATCATCAAAGATTTTTTCACATATGGCTAAGCTACCACTAGTTACTAAAGGGTTACCACCAAAGGTTGAGCCATGGTCTCCTGGTTTAAATACATTTGCAATTTCATCTTTCGCAAGTATTGCGCCTATCGGTAAACCCCCACCTAATCCTTTCGCTAGAGAAATTATATCTGGATTTAAGTCAAAGTTTTCATATGCAAATCTTTTTCCAGTACGCCCCATCCCGGTTTGGACTTCATCTATAATAAATAATAAGTTATTGTCTTTACATATTTTTTCTACTTCTTTTAAATATTCTTCATTTGGAACATTTACGCCACCTTCACCTTGAATAACCTCGAGTAAAACAGCACAGGTCTTAGGACCAATAGTGTTTTTAAGTTTTTCCACATCCCCAAAAGGAACATGTAAAAAGCCATCTACTTTAGGTAAAAAATCTTTGTGGAACTTTTCTTGACCAGTTGCTCCTAAAGTAGCCAAGGTACGACCATGAAAGGATTTTTCCATAGTAATTATTTCATAGCGTCCATTTCCCCATTTTCTAGCTAATTTTATTGCCGCTTCGTTAGCTTCAGCTCCACTATTACAAAAAAAGACTTTATCAAAAATAGAGTTTTCTACTAGTTTTTTAGCTAGTTTTATTTGTGGTTCAATCCAATATAGGTTTGAACAATGAAGAAGTTTCTCAGCTTGTTCTTTAATTGCTTCTACTAATTCCTTTGGACAATGGCCTAAATTGTTCACTGCTATACCTGCTACAAAATCAAGATACTTCTTCCCCTCGCTATCCCACACATAAGAGCCTTCACCTTTTACTATTACCTTTGGTATACGGCCATAGTTATTAAAAATATACTCTTTTCCCATTTCTACTAAATTTTCCATGTCATTCACCTCTAAATAAATATTTTAAGAACGATATTCACCATTAATTCGAACATATTCATATGATAAGTCGCATCCCCAAGATTTAGCACTATAAGTACCTAAGTTTAAATCTACTTTAACTTTGACATCCTTTTCTTTTAAAACTTCTAAGGCTTTATCTTCATCAAATGCTAGCCCCGTGCCTGCTTTAGCCATTAAAAGATTTCCCAAATATACATCAACCTTTAATGGATCTATCTCAGCACCTGAGTAACCAAGAGCTGTCACTATCCTGCCCCAATTGGCATCTTCACCAAACATAGCTGTTTTTACTAGATTAGAAGAACAAATAGATTTAGCTCCTAATCTTGCATCTTCTAAAGATAAGGCTCCTATTACTTCTACTTCCAAAAGTTTAGTTGCTCCTTCGCCATCTTTAGCAATTAATTTAGCTAACTCTGTGCATACATGAGTAATAGCATTTTTAAAAGCATCTAAATTTTCACTATTAGTGTTTATTTCCTCATTATTAGCCATACCATTAGCCATTATAACTACCATATCATTTGTGCTAGTATCACCATCGACAGAAATCATATTAAATGATGCCTTTACAGCTTCTTTCAAAATACCATCTAAACAATTTTCTTCTATATTTGCATCTGTTGTTATAAATCCAAGCATTGTAGCCATGTTAGGATGAATCATTCCGGATCCTTTAGCCATCGCACCTATTTTTACATCACAATTTCCAATCCTTACTGTATAAGCTAACTCTTTCATTACAGAATCTGTTGTCATTATAGCCTCAGCTGCATCAATGTTTCCATCTTTAGCAACTATCTTTGCTGCTTCAATGATTCCATTTTTAACATTTTTCATAGGAAGAGGAACACCAATTACACCTGTTGAAGCTACTACTACATCCAGCTCATTTATATTTAAGACTTCTCCAGTTATTAAAGCCATTTGTTTTGCATCTTCTAAACCTTGTGCACCCATACATGCATTTGCTACGCCACTATTAATTACAATAGCACTTGCTCTTTTATTAGCTAAATTCTCCCCAGTTACTATTAAAGGAGCTGCTTTAAATTTATTTATTGTATAAACACTGGTTGCCTTACAAAGTACTTCAGAGCAAACAATTGCAACGTCCTTTTTGCCATTTTTTTTAATTCCGGCACTTATACCACTTGCCTTAAATCCTTGGGGAGCTGTTATCCCACCTTTAATTAACTCCACCTTGATCCCTCCATTTATATAATTAAATTTTAATATACTAATTTAGTGTTTTTATAATTATACATTTATATGAATAATTATTCAATCCTTTTCTCGTAAATAAACTAATTAATTATAAAAAATTAATTAAATTTAATTATAAATGTTACTTATTACTGAATTATGTATATGGGTTTAAATCCTAAAAGACCTTTACATTTTAATGCGAAATATATACATCTTCCTTTTGACAAAATAAGCGTATCATGTATAAAAAAAGAAGACTTTGGTTATTAACCAAAGCCTTCTTTTTTCTATTTTGCCCATTTCACACTCGCTATAACCTGTTTAATTACTTCATGTAAACCTTGATCTATTTTATCTCCATTAACTAAGAAAGAAATTCTTAACACTTCCTTACTGCCTTCCTTTTTTAGAAAATACTCTTGTGATGTAATAGTTCTATCATTTTGAAAAGTTGCCGTCCACTTTACTAAAAACCCTTCAAGATTATTTATCTTAATCCTTTCCTTAGTATATTCTATAAAATTATATACACTTGTAGATTTACTAGAATCTAAAAACTTTTCCAAATTATCCACATTCCATACTTGAATATGTCCCCAATAGTTCAGTTTTTTATCATTTAAATAACTACTAAATACCACCTCTCTCTTATCTTCGATAATGTCTTCTTTAACAGTAGTTGTTGCTGGAATACTTAGCGTGATTGGTAAATCAGTTAACGTATACTCCTGTAAATTAACTGTACTTCTCTTTTCATCACTCATTCTCGCAGTTAGGGTAGACGCCACAATAATTAATAACACTCCACCAATAATAAGCCATCTTTTTTTCATAATATTTATTTCCTTTAAATTTGATCTTACTCTAAGATATTACTTTTATCATAAATATTATGACACCTTTTTTTACTCATATTTTTTCAAATAATGAATAATCATTACTACTTATACTATGTAAGGGTGATTTGATGAAACTTAAGTTATCTTATAATTCCAAAAAGGTTATATTGTTCGGCACAGTTTTAAGTATTTTTGTAGTATCATGTTTTACTTATCTATTTTATAGTTATGGAAAGGAAACTGAGCATTTGGAAACACTTTCTTGGGTTGTTGCAGGGAAAAAGGTAGTAATTGATCCAGGTCATGGTGGGATATTTCCGGGAAAAATTAATGATGATAACATCATGGAAAAAGACGTCAATTTAGCAGTATCCAAACAGTTACAATTTATACTCCAAGAAGCTGGAGCTAGAGTTTTATTAACTCGGGAAGATGATTCTGACTTAGTAGATCCAAATGAAAATGGTAAATTAATTCAAAAGTTACGTACTGATTTACAAAAAAGGGTACAAATAGCTAAGGACAATGAAGCAGACTTGTTTATATCTATCCATTGCAACAGTATCCCTTCGCCTAAATGGCAAGGTGCTCAAACCTTTTATGATCCACATAATGAAGAAAGCAAATTGATTGCGACAAATATTCAAAAAGAAATCATTGCTCAACTCAAAAACACTAAGCGTCAAGCACTCGCTCGTCAAGATACCTTTTTGTTCGAAAATCTTGAAATACCAGCTATTATCATCGAATTAGGATTTCTATCTAATCCTGAAGAATCAGACCTTTTAAATAGCTCGGAGTACCAATATCGCATTGCTTATGCAATTCATTCTGGACTTATTAAACACTTAGCTGAAAAGAGCCCAAAATAGTTGTGTAATAATTATTACTAAGTTATATATTAATTTTGTGGTAACTTTGCTTTAGTTGTGTGTTAACTACGTTTTGGTTATGCGTTAGATATCGATATAAATCAGCGTATTTTCATAGACATTTAGACAGAAGAAAACCCCGTAAACTTAGTGTTTGCGGGGTTTTTGTTTTTGCTAATATTAACGTTTTGAGAACTGAGGTGAACGTCTTGCACCTCTTAAACCATATTTCTTTCTTTCTTTCATTCTTGGATCTCTTGTTAAGAAACCTGCAGATTTTAAAACAGGACGTAAGTTTTCATCAGATTCGATTAAAGCTCTTGCAATACCTAATCTAATAGCACCAGCTTGGCCAGTTGCTCCTCCACCTTGTACTTTACAGATAACATTAAATCTACCTTCAGTTTCTGTAAGCATTAATGGTTGCTTAACGATCATTTCTAATGTTCTTTTGCATAGGTAATCAAAAACTTCTTTACCGTTAACGATTATTTGTCCATCACCAGGTACTAGTCTTACTCTTGCTATAGAAGATTTACGACGACCTGTTCCATAGTATTGTACTTTATTCACTAGTAAGCCTCCTTCTCTTAACCTAAGTTTTCAGGTTTTTGAGCTTGATGAGGATGTTCAGATCCTCTATAAACATTTAACTTTTTATACATTTGTCTACCCAAACGATTATGTGGAAGCATACCTTTAATTGCATGCTCAACAGCTAATTCAGGTTTTTTACTTAATAATTCTCTATAAGGCATAGTCTTAAGACCACCCACAAAACGAGAATGATGATAATATGTCTTTTGATCTAATTTGTTACCAGTTAAAACAACTTCACTTGCATTAATAACAATTACATGATCGCCACAATCAACATTCGGAGTATAAGTTGGTTTATGTTTACCTCTTAAAATTGTTGCAGCCTCTGTTGATAATTTACCTAAAGTTTTACCAGCAGCGTCAATGATGTACCATTTTCTTTCAACTTCACTTGGCTTTGCCATGTAAGTAGTACGCACTTGCTTTCCCTCCCTAATATCTAAGGTCCAAATTATTTATAAGTTTATGTGTCACAATCCGGGGCTCTGGATCATTAACCACAAAATAGGCATATTAGTATTCTAATACACGGTACCAGCTGTGTCAATATTATTCTTCATAATTAATAGGAGAATAATATACTTCTTTTAAACAGAGTCCATGTGGTGGTGCCTTTTTACCTAATAAATTACGATTAGTAGTTTCTAGAGCTTCTTCTATGCATGATATATCTAGTCTGCCCCTACCTATATCTATCAGTGCTCCTACTATTATTCTAACCATATTATATAAAAATCCGTTTCCACTTATACTAACCTGCCAGTGGTTACCATTCTTAATTAGATCAATATCATAGATAGTTCTTTCAAACGTTTTCACATTAGATCCTGAAGATGAAAAGGCTTTAAAATTATGCGTTCCTTTTAAAAGGGTGCAAGCTGCCTCCATTTTTTCAAAATCTAATTGATATGGAACGAAATAAGAATACAATCTGTAAAAAGGAGATGGAGTTACCCCCTGATAAAAAGAATATACATATTTTTTTCCAAATGCATGATATTGAGCATGAAAATTCAAATCTACCTCTTCAGCTTTTAAGGCAATAATATCTCTAGGCAATCTGTGATTTAATGCTAACGCTATTTTTTCAACTGGAATAACTGAAGTTGTAAAGAAACTAACAACTTGTCCCTCAGCATGAACACCACCATCAGTTCTACCCGATCCCCTTACCTTTATAGGCTCCTTGAAGACTTTTGCTAAGCATAGTTCTAACTTTCCTTGAATTGTGTCAATATTTCTACCAGCTTGTCTTTGAAACCCATAATAATTTGTACCATCATATTGTATTGTAAGTTTAATATTTCTTTTCATTTTACCACCTAAAACCATCTAGTATAAATACTAAATACAAAAAAGAAAAGTATAATAAAAAATGTAATAAAATCTAGATTAGAATAGTTTAATTGTTTCATCCTAGTGCGATTGTCTCCACCCCTATAGCATCTTGCTTCCATAGCCATAGCTAGATCATCGGCTCTTCTAAATGCACCTAAAAACAAAGGAACTAATAAAGGTACAAGAGCTTTTGCTCTTCTGATTAAATTTCCACTTTCAAAATCGGCACCCCTAGCCATTTGAGCTTTCATGATTTTCTCAGTTTCCTCAATTAACGTGGGTATAAATCTTAAAGCAATGGACATCATCATAGCTAATTCATGAGCTGGAACACCAAACTTCTTAAAAGGTTTTAAAATACTTTCGATTCCATCAGTTAAGGAGATAGGTGTCGTTGTTAAGGTTAAAACAGAAGTCACTGTAACAAGTAGAATTAATCTTGTACCCATAAAGATACCTTGTCGTAATCCTTCTTCAGTAACCTTTAAAAACCCATATTTATAAATTACAGTACCGGGTGTCATAAATATATTCAAACTAACTGCTAAAATTATTATTAATATTAACGGTTTTAAACCTTTAATATATAGTTTAACCGGTATCTGTGAAAGCAAAATAATAATAATTGAAAAGACAACTGTATACAAATATCCAGTAAAATTATTAATTATAAACAAAGAGATCATATAAAATACGATTGACAAGATTTTAGTTCGAGGGTCTAATTTATGAATAGGCGAATTACCTGGGAAATATTGACCAATAGTTATATTTTTAAGCATTAGTCACACTTCCCTTCATTAGAACACGAACAATTTCATCTTTAGCTTCAATGGTATTAATGATATCTGTATTAACATTTAACCCTTTTTCTTTTAACTTATATAGCAATTTAGTTACAGTAGGTATGTCGAGTCCTATCATTTGTAACTCTTTATGTTGTTTAAACACCTCTTGTGGTGTACCCAACATTTTAACTTCACTTTTATGCATAACTAGTATTCGGTCTGCATATTTAGCTACATCATCCATGCTATGGGAAACTAAGATAATGGTTATTTTCAGTTTTTCATGTAAATATTTAATTTGCTCTAAAATTTCATCTCTACTTTTTGGATCTAAACCGGCTGTTGGCTCATCTAGCACTAAATAACTTGGCTTCATAGCCAATACCCCAGCTATAGCTACTCTTCGCTTCTGTCCACCACTAAGATCAAAAGGGGATTTATCTTTTATCGCTTCAAAATCTAGATTTACTACGTTTAATGATTCTTGTGCCCTTTTTTCTACTTCATCTTGTGAAATGCCTAAATTACTTGGCCCAAAAGAGACATCTTTTAATACAGTCTCTTCAAAAAGTTGATGTTCTGGATATTGAAAAACTAAACCTACCTTACTTCTAACTGTTTTAATACTTGTATTTTTTGTCCATAACTCCGAACCATCAATACAAATTTTCCCTTGTGTAGGTTTAATTAACCCATTTAAATGTTGAATAAGTGTAGATTTACCCGAACCTGTATGACCAATAACAGCTAAAAATTCTCCATCTTCTATTTCTATATTTACATCCTTTAAAGCATGAGTCTCAAAAGGAGTACCTGGCTGGTATGTATAGAATAAATTTTCAATTTTTATGGACATAAAGCATTCACCATTTCATCTATTGTTAGTATGTCTCTTGATATATTTGGTAGCTCTTTGTTTAATAAAACTGCTAACTCTGTAATTGGAGGAACATCTAATCTTAAATCTTTTAAAGTTTCAATTTCCAAAAATACATCTTTTGGCTTTCCTTCTAAAACTACTTTGCCTGCCTCCATCACAATAACCCTATCAGCCAAAACAGCTTCTTCCATATAATGAGTTATATGAACAATAGTTAAACCTTCTTCTTTATTGAGTTTTACGATAGTTTCCATAACTTCTTTTCTACCTGAGGGATCAAGCATTGCAGTTGGCTCATCTAACACTAAACACTTTGGACGCATTGCAATAATACCAGCTATAGCTATCCTTTGTTTTTGTCCACCAGATAATAAATGAGGAGCCTTATCTCTGAACTCATACATATCTACCATCTTTAAAGCTTCATCTACTCTTTGTCTAATTTTTATTGGTTCAATTCCTAGATTTTCTGGACCAAAAGCTACATCTTCCTCCACAATGGTTGCAATTATCTGGTTATCTGGGTTTTGAAAAACCATGCCTACTTGCTGTCTGATATCCCATAGTTTTGATTCATCTGATGTGTTTAAACTGTTAATTAAAACCTGTCCCTCTGATGGTAATAATAAAGCATTCAAATGCTTAGATAATGTTGATTTACCAGAACCATTATGTCCTAAAATAACAACAAATTCACCAGATTTGATACTTATATCCATATTATCAACAGCGGTTGTCGTGTGATCATTAACAGATATATATTTATGAGTAAGGTTTCTGATTTCAATCATATTATCACCTTTTAAAAATAAATATCTTATTCTTGATAATTACTAACCTATAAAGGCATTATTATTTGGCTCTATAGTAACAGAAGCCAGGAAAATGCTCCTGACCTCTTAATTCATAACTATTCAACCAATTCAATAATTGCCATTGGAGCTGCATCTCCGCGACGTGGTCCTATTTTTAAAATACGAGTATATCCACCCTGTCTCTCAGCAAACTTAGGAGCGATTTCTTCAAATAAGTTTGTAACTACTGTCTCATCTGTCATATAAGCTAAAGCTTGTCGACGGGCAGCTAGGTCTCCACGCTTACCTAAAGTAATCATTTTTTCAGCTATTCTTTTTAACTCTTTAGCCTTTGGTTCTGTGGTTTCAATACGTCCACTTTTTAGTAAAGATGTTGTTAAGTTTCTTAACATTGCTCTACGTTGACTACTATTACGATTTAATTTTCTGTATCCCATTTACCTAACCTCCTTTGCGCCAAGAATTGAAAGTCTATTCATCTGTTGAACGCAAACTTAATCCTAGTTCAAGAAGTTTTTCATCAACTTCCTCTAGAGATTTCTTACCTAAATTACGAACCTTCATCATATCATCTTCTGACTTTTGAGTTAACTCTAATACTGAGTTAATTCCAGCTCTTTTTAAGCAATTATATGATCTCACTGATAAATCAAGCTCTTCTATTGTCATGTCTAAAACTTTATCTTTTTCTTCTTCTTCTTTTTCAACCATTGTTTCAACTTCATCCATATTATCTGTTAAACCTATAAATAAGTTTAAATGGTCATTTAAAACTTTGGCAGCTAAACTTATTGCTTCATCTGGATCAATACTACCATTGGTCCATACTTCTAAAATAAGTTTATCATAGTTAGCATCTTGACCTACTCGAGTTGGTTCAATAGCAAAGTTAACCTTTTTAACTGGTGAAAATATCGAGTCTATTGGAATTATTCCGATTTGCTGATTTTCTTTTTTATTCTTTTCAGCAGATACGTAACCTCTTCCACGTTCAACTACTAACTCCATATTCAACACACCATTAGTGTCTAAAGTAGCTATATGAAGATCAGGATCTAGTACTTCAACCTCAGCATTTGTTTTAATATCTGCTGCAGTTATTTTACCTTCACCTTCTGCTTCTATATGCAATACGTGAGACTCATCAGAATGTATTCTAAATCCTAATGATTTTAAATTTAAAATTATATCTGTTACGTCTTCTACAACACCTGGTACAGTAGAGAACTCATGAAGTACTCCATCAATTTTTATTGATGTTATAGCAGCACCAGGTAATGATGACAACAATACACGACGCAAAGAATTAGCTAAAGTAGTTCCAAAACCTCTTTCTAAAGGTTCTATAACAAACTTACCATAATTTCTATCTTGCTTTCCATCAATACGTTCAACCTTGGGCTTTTCAATTTCAATCATAATAACCCTCCTAGTCATACCTGGCATAACCCCAATTACAGTCCAGGTAACTGTTAACTACCGAGAGTACAATTCAATAATCAATTGTTCTTGAATAGGTAGGTCAATCTCATCTCTGTTAGGTAATTTAACAACTTTACCAGAAAGATTGTTTGTATCTAACTCTAACCAAACTGGAGGAGTTTTTTGTCCTAAATTTTCAACTAATTGATTAATGATAGGGGATTTCTTGCTTTTATCCTTTAACTTAATAACATCTCCAACTTTTACTTGCATTGAAGCAATGTTGGCTTTGTTTCCATTTAATGTAAAGTGGTTATGAAGAACTAATTGTCTTGCTTGTGCTCTTGAATCAGCAAATCCTAAACGATAAACTACGTTATCTAGTCTTCTTTCAAGCAATTTTAATAAGTTTTCACCAGTAACACCTGACTGTCTATCAGCTTTTTTAAAGTAATTTCTGAACTGACCTTCAAGTACACCATATGAACGACGTGCTTTTTGTTTTTCTCTTAATTGCATACCATATTCAGTTAGCTTTATACGACGTTGACCATGTTGGCCAGGCGGATATGTTCTTCTGTCAATAGCACACTTATCCGAGTAACAACGTTCACCTTTTAAGTATAACTTTACGCCTTCTCTTCTACAAAGACGACAAACTGGTCCTGTATATCTTGCCATTTAATTACACCTCCTAAACCCTTCTTCTTTTAGGTGGACGACACCCATTGTGAGGAATTGGAGTAACATCTTTAATCATATTTACTTCAAGCCCTGCGGCTTGTAGAGAACGAATAGCTGCTTCTCTTCCTGCACCCGGTCCTTTAACTAAGCATTCTACTTCTTTCATTCCATGTTCCATAGCTGCTTTAGCTGCTTGCTCCGCAGCCATTTGTGCTGCAAATGGAGTGCTTTTTCTTGAGCCCTTAAAACCCATTCCTCCAGCACTTGCCCATGAAATAACATTTCCGTTTACATCACTAATAGTTATAAGTGTATTGTTAAAGGTAGATTTTATATGTGCCATACCTTTTTCAATATTTTTACGCTCCCTACGTTTTACCCTTGAGGTAGCTTTACGTGGTTTAGCCATTTACTAGTATCACCCCTTATTTCTTTTTAGTAACAGCTTTAACTTTACCTTTACGTGTTCTTGCATTAGTTTTTGTACGTTGTCCTCTTACTGGTAAACCTCTACGATGTCTTACCCCTCTAAAACAACCAATTTCGACTAAGCGCTTAATATTTAAAGATACTTGTCTACGAAGATCTCCTTCTACAGACATTCTACCAATAATCTCACGTAATTTGTTAACTTCTTCTTCAGTTAAATCTCTTACTCTTGTATCAGCATTCACACCTGCTTCAGTCACTATTCTTTTAGATTGAGTATTTCCAATTCCAAAAATATAGGTAAGACCAATTATTACCCTTTTTTCCCTAGGCAGGTCAACACCCGCTATTCTTGCCATCTAGTTGCACCTCCCACTTGCTTTAATAATATCTTAACCTTGTGTTTGTTTGTGTTTAGGATTTTGGCAAATAACCATTATTTTACCATGTCTTTTAATAACTTTACACTTTTCACAAATAGGTTTTACAGAAGCTCTCACTTTCATAATTTATTCCTCCCTACTATCGGAGCTTATTTAAAACGATAAGTTATACGTCCTCTTGTTAAATCATATGGTGAAAGTTCAATAGTAACTTTATCTCCTGGTAATATTTTAATAAAGTTCATTCTAATTTTACCAGAAACATGAGCAAGAATTTTATGCCCATTATCTAATTCTACTTTAAACATTGCATTTGGCAATGGTTCAAGCACAGTACCTTCAACTTCAATTACATCCTTTGACATTCATTATCCCCCTCGTTATTCAAAATTGTTTAAAGCTTTACGTATATCAGCATTGGTGATAGGAACACCACTTTGAAACCTTGATTGTATTAATTCAGAATATTGTTTTATAAAGCTGAGGTGACAAAGATTCTTCTTTTTTGGTTTTTGAACTTTACGCAAAACACCGTCGACAACATAAACATATTCATAATCCCAATCATAAACTAGGAAATAACGTCCTTTATCTCGACCAGCATTTGACTTAACTAGTTGCCCTCTTTGTAAGTTATAGGTCATAATAATCACCTATAACTTAGTTAAAATTAACGGACCTTTTTCCGTTATTGCAATTGAGTGTTCAAAATGAGCCGAAAATTTATGATCCTTTGTCACAACAGTCCAATTGTCTTCTAAAACTTCTACTTCATAGGTTCCTATGTTAACCATGGGTTCAATAGCCAAGCACATACCAGCTTTCAAACGAGGTCCATGCCCAGGATTTCCGAAGTTCGGCACTTGTGGCTCTTCATGCATTCTTGATCCAATACCATGACCTACAAAATCGCGCACAATAGAAAATCCGTTATATTCAACATAAGATTGAATACTATTTGATATATCTGACAGTCTATTTCCTATCTTAGCTTCTTCAATGCCTTTATAAAGGCTTTCTTCAGTTACGTTTAATAAAGAACTAACTTCTTCAGATATATCACCAACAGCAAAAGTCTTTGCCGCATCACCATAGTATCCATTAATAACAGCACCACAATCAATACTTATAATATCTCCAAGTTCTAATGACCTTAATCCAGGAATTCCATGCACGACTTGTTCATTTATTGATGCACATATTGTAGCCGGAAAACCACAATACCCTTTAAAGGCAGGAACTGCTCCTTTAGAAGTTATATAATCTTCAGCGATTATATCTAAATCTTTAGTTGATACATTTGGAGCTACAGCTTTTCTTAACTCCTCCAACGTTTCGGCAACAATTTTCCCTGCATCTTGCATATAGGCAATTTCTCGATCAGACTTAAGAACAATCATCTTAATTAACTCCTAAAACTAAACAAATATCACTTAAAACTTTATCCATAGGTTGGTTGCCTTCAATACTACTAAGCAATCCTAATTCTTGATAATATTTTATAAGTGGGGTTGTTTGTTCAGCATAAACATCTAAACGTTTATTAACAGTTTCACTAGAATCATCTGCACGTTGATATAGTTCACCGCTGCATTTAGTGCATTCTTTCTCATTAATTGATGGATTAAACAGAGTATGATAGGTAGCTCCGCAAGATTTGCAAATTCTACGTCCTGTTAATCTGTCAACTAAAATTTCTTTAGGCACTTGAATATCTAATACTGCATTTAGGGATATATTTAAATCATTTAAAATTTCACTTAAAGCATCAGCTTGAGCTACAGTTCTAGGAAAACCATCTAATAAAAAGCCCTTTACACAATCAGATTCTTGTAAACGTTCTTTTACAATTCCAATAGTAACTTCATCAGGCACTAATTTACCTTGATCCATAAAACTTTTTGCTTTTAAACCTAATTCAGTGCTATCTTTAATAGCCTTTCTAAACATATCTCCTGTAGAGATATGGGGTATATTAAACTTTTGAACCAATTTTTCAGCCTGTGTGCCTTTTCCTGCACCAGGAGGTCCCATAAGGATTATTCTCATTTTATTCCCTCCCTAAGGGCTTTCTTATTTCATAAATCCTTCATAGTTACGCATTAATAAATACGATTCCATCTGTTTCATAGTATCAAGTGTTACACCTACAACAATAAGTAAAGCTGTTCCTCCAAAATAAATTGGAAGTTTTGTAACAGTCATTAAAATAGTAGGTAATACAGCTATAGCTGCTAAAAATAAGGCTCCGAACAAAGTAATTCGGCTCATTACTTTTTGAATATAATCTGAAGTTGGTTTTCCTGGTCTTCTACCAGGTATAAAACCACCATATTTTCTTAAATTGTCTGCAACATCCATTGGGTTGAAAGTAATAGCTGAGTAGAAATAAGTAAAGAATATAATAAACACTGCATAAACAAAATTATAAAACAGTGATTGGAAGTTGAAAGCATTCTTTACCCAAACTGCAACACTACTATCAGGGAACCAAGAAGCAATAGTTCCTGGAAACATTAGAATCGACATTGCAAAGATTACAGGTATTACGCCAGCTGAGTTAACTTTAATTGGAATATGAGTACTTTGACCACCATATACCTTTCTCCCAACTACACGCTTAGCATATTGTACTGGTATTCTACGTTGTCCTTCTTGTATAGCAACAATAGCTGCAATTACAAATAAGGCTAAAACTAAAAATATAAGTACAACAAAAATGTTTGTAGTTCCTGCTTTAACATAACTATACATGGAAGCTATTCCACCAGGTAAACTAGAAACGATACCTGCAAAAATAATTAATGAGATTCCGTTACCAATTCCCTTTTCAGTTATCATTTCTCCTAACCACATTAGGAATGCTGTTCCAGCTGTTAAGGTTAGTGCTATAACTAATATGCTTGGCATCGAAGGATCTATTAGAGCCTTTCTTAAACCAAAAGAAATTCCTATAGCTTGAATAAAACCAAGTATAACAGTTAAATATCTGGTATACTCGGCAATCTTCTTACGTCCCTCTACTCCTTCTTTGGCTAAAACTTCAAGATAAGGGACAACCACGGTTAATAACTGCATAATAATAGATGCGTTAATATATGGTGTAATACTCATCGCAAAAATTGAAAATTTCTTAAAAGCTCCACCTGAAATTACATCAAAGAAGCCTAAAAGTTGTCCTTCATTAACTAAGTTTTCTATAACACTTAAATTGATACCTGGAACAGGAATGTGTGCCCCAATTCGAAAAACCAAAAACATAAGCATTGTAAATACAATTTTCTGTCTTAGTTCTCCTATCTTTAGGGCTGAACCTAGTGCTTGAAGCACTTACATCACCTCTACTTTGCCTCCAACAGCTTCGATCTTCTCTTTAGCTGTTTGGCTAATGGCATGAACTTTAACAGTTAATGGCTTTGTAATCTCGCCCGTTCCTAAAATTTTAATTCCGTCTTTCATTTGCTTAACAATACCAGCTTGTTTTAATAATGCTGGGGTTACTTCAGTATTGGCTTCAAAACGATCTAAAACACTAACATTAATAGCCACTAAAGTCGTTTTGAATCTAGCATTAGAAAAACCTCTTTTTGGTAAACGTCTAATGATCGGAGTTTGACCACCCTCAAATGCTGGACCTTTTCCACCACCTGAACGTGCTCTTTGACCCTTGTGACCTTTACCTGCAGTTTTCCCTAGACCACTACCAATACCTCTACCTTTACGTTTCAAACTATGTCTAGAACCTTCATCAGGTTTTATTTCATGGAGTTTCAATATAGACACCTCCCTCATTAAGCATCAATTTTTTCTACCATTACCAAATGGTTTATTTTATGAACCATACCTCTAATGTTAGGAGTATCATTATGAACAACAGAGCTATTCAATTTTCTAAGGCCGAGGGTTTCAACGACTCTTCTTTGATTTTGGTTTGATCCAATTACACTTTTAACCAAGGTAACTTTGATTTTTTCTGACACTTTAATCCCTCCTAACCTAGAATTTCTTCTACTGTTTTACCACGAAGTTTAGCAACATCTTCTGCTCTCTTTAATGATGATAAACCTTCGATAGTAGCTTTTACGTTATTTAAAGCAGAATCTGATCCTAAAATTTTAGTAAGGATGTTTTTGATTCCAGCTAATTCAACAACAGCACGTACAGAGCCACCAGCGATAACTCCTGTACCTTCAGATGCTGGTTTTAATAATACTTTAGCAGCACCATGAATTCCGTTTATTTGATGAGGAATTGTGCCATTAATTACAGGAACAGTGATAAGGTTTTTCTTAGCATCCTCAATTCCTTTTCTTATAGCTTCTGGAACTTCACCTGCTTTACCCATACCAACTCCAACAGTACCATTTCCATCACCAACAACAACTAACGCGCTAAATCTAAAACGTCGTCCACCTTTAACTACTTTAGCAACTCTATTGATATGAACAACCTTTTCGTTCAAATCAAGCTTACTTGGGTCAATACTAGCCAAGGTTCTTCCCTCCCTTGCAATAAGTTAAAATTCAAGACCGCCTTCTCTAGCACCTTCAGCTAAAGCTTTTATACGACCATGAAAGATATTTCCACCTCTATCAAAAACGACTTGCTTAATTTCTTTTTCTAGAGCCTTTTTAGCAATTAATTCTCCCACTTGCTTTGCTGCATCAATGTTACCACCAACGCCATCTAACTCAAGTGTAGATGCAGCAACTAAAGTTTTACCTGCCACATCATCAATTAATTGTGCATAGATATTTTTTAAGCTCCTATAAACGTTTAAGCGAGGTCTCATTGGAGTACCATTTACTTTTTGACGTACTTTTAAATGTTTTTTAGCACGCAATTTTTTTCTTGGAGTCTTAATGATCACTTTATCTTCACTCCCTTCCCGCTTACATTCCTATTATTTACTTCTTACCAGTTTTACCTGCTTTAAGTTTAATAACTTCGCCCTCATAACGAATACCTTTACCTTTATACGGCTCAGGTTCACGCACTGAACGGATTTTAGCAGCATAATGTCCTACACGTTCTTTATCAATACCTTTAACAAATATTTTTGTTTGATCAGGTACTTCAATCTGAATAGTGTCTTCAGGTTCTATCTCAACAGGATGCGAATATCCTACTTGTAATACAAGTTTATTACCTTGCATTTGAGCTCTATATCCTACACCAACTAACTGAAGATTTTTTTGAAAACCATCACTTACGCCTTTAACCATATTAAATATAAGTGCACGCGTTAAGCCATGTAATGCCCTAATTTCTTTTTTATCATTAGGACGAGTCACATTTATTTGGTTATCTTCGATATTAAGACCTATTTCAGGGTGAAATTCTTTTGTTAATTCTCCTTTAGGACCATTAACAACAAGAATATTATTATTTAGGTCAACTTTTACACCGTCAGGAATCATGACAGGAAGCTTACCAATTCTGGACATATGAACACCTCCCGAACTTTATATTACCATACATAACAAACTACTTCTCCACCAACGCCTGCTTTTCTAGCAGATCTATCAGACATTATTCCCTTAGATGTAGAGATTATAGCAACGCCTAATCCTCCTAACACCTTTGGAACTTCGTCTTTCTTACAATATACTTTTAAACCAGGTTTACTAATACGTTTTAACCCTGATATAACTTTTTCTCTGTTTGAACCATATTTTAAGTAAACACGAATTACTCCTTGCTTATCGTCCTCAATGCACTCGTAGTCTTTAATGAATCCTTCATCCTTTAAAATTTCAGCTAAGCTTTTTTTAATATTGGAAGCAGGAATTTCCACCTTCTCATGCATTACCATATTGGCATTACGAATTCGTGTTAAAAAATCGGCAACTGGATCTGTCATAACCATTTATAAAGCCCCCCTTCCATTCATCGAGGTTTACCAACTAGATTTAGTAACTCCCGGTAATTGGCCTTCATAAGCAAATTTCCGGAAACATACACGGCACATTCCAAATTTACGCATATACCCACGTGGACGTCCACAAACTTTGCATCTATTAACTACACGGACATCAAACTTAGGTGCTTTTCTTACTATCATTGAAGTTTTTGCCAAGAATATTACCTCCTTAATTTTTAGCTTCTAAAAGGCATCCCAAGAAGCTGTAACAATTCTTTAGCTTCTTCATCAGTCTTAGCAGTAGTTACAAAAACAACCTCAAGACCACGTAACTTATCAATTTTTTCATAATCTATTTCTGGGAAAATTAATTGTTCTTTTAAACCAAGACTATAATTTCCACGTCCATCAAAAGATTTAGGTGAAGTTCCATTAAAATCACGTACACGAGGTAAAGCAATGCTGAATAATTTATCTAAAAACTCATACATTTTTTCGCCACGTAAAGTTACTTTTGCTCCTATCGGCATTCCTTCTCTTAGTTTAAATGCAGCAACTGATTTTTTTGCTTTAGTAACAATTGGTTTTTGACCAGTTATTATAGTTAAATCATTAATAGCTGCATCTAAAGCTTTAGAATTTTGAACTGCCTCTCCTAGACCAATGTTAATTACAAGTTTTTCCACTTTAGGCACTTGCATTATATTTTTATAATTGAACTTTTGCTGCATAGCAGTCTTAACTTCGCTCAAATACTTTTCTTTCAATCTTGCCATTAGAAATTGCCTCCTTTCTGGCCCTCTTACTTATCAAAAACTTCGCTACACTTAGCACATTTACGTACCTTTGTTCCATTAGCGAGCTCTTGATGTGCTACTCGAACACCTTTTCCACATTTAGCACAGAAAGGCATTACATTCGATACATGAATTGGGCCTTCTTTTTCAATAATACCACCCTGAGGCATCTTTTGTGTCGGACGCGAATGTTTTTTAAGCACATTTACACCCTCTACAATAACTCGACCCTCTTTAGGAAACGATTGCAATACTTTGCTTTTTTTACCTCTATCTTTACCAGCAGTAACTACTACTGTATCACCTTTTTTTACATGTAACTTTTTAATCATTATTTTCACCTCCAAAGGCTACATCTCTTACAGCACTTCAGGAGCAAGAGAAATAATTTTCATAAAATCTCTCTCACGCAACTCTCTAGCTACAGGTCCAAAAATACGTGTTCCTTTTGGACTTCTATCATCTTTTATAATAACAGCAGCATTTTCACTGAAGCGGATATAAGAACCATCTTTTCTTTTTGTTGATTGAACAGTCCTTACTACAACTGCTTTAACTACTTCACCCTTCTTTACAACGCCTCCTGGTGTTGCTTCTTTAACTGATGCAACTATTACATCACCTATAGCAGCATAACGGCGCTTTGAACCACCTAAAACTTTAATGCATAATAACTCTTTAGCTCCAGTGTTGTCACCGACTTTTAGCCTAGTTTCTTGTTGAATCATACCAGCTTACCTCCTTCCGGCGACAGAATCTTAAATAATAGGCGCCTTTTCAACAATTTCAACCACACGCCATCTTTTATCCTTGCTTAATGGACGGGTTTCAACAATCTTTACCTTATCGCCAACACGACACTCATTTTCAGCGTCATGCGCTTTAAATTTCTTAGTAAGTTTTGTCGTTTTTCCATAAAGAGGATGACGGAAGTAGTTTTCTACCGCTACTGTAGCAGTTTTATCCATCTTGTCACTTACTACGATTCCCATACGAATCTTACGGTTCGCTCTTTCCATCCTACTAACCTCCTTCTAAGAGTTTAAGAGTTTGATTAAGCTCTTTGCTCTTCTAACTCTCTTTGTCTTAAAATAGTTTTTGCTCTAGCAATACTTTTTCTAACTTCTTTTACTCTAACTGGATTTTCAAGTTGACCTGTTGCCATTTGAAAACGCAAGTTGAAAAGTTCTTCTTTAAATTGATCTACTTTACGATTTAATTCATCATTTGATAAATCGCGTAATTTATTAGTTTTCATTGGCGTCACCACCCATATCTTCCCGTTTAATAATTTTGCATTTCACGGGCAATTTATGCATTCCTAGGCGTAAAGCCTCAAGTGCTACTTCTTCAGATACCCCAGCTAATTCGAACATTACGCGTCCAGTTTTTACAACTGCTACCCAATATTCCGGGGAACCTTTACCACTACCCATACGTGTTTCAGCAGGTTTAGCTGTAATTGGTTGATCTGGGAATATCTTAATCCATACTTGACCGCCACGTTTCATATAACGAGTCATCGCAATACGTGCAGCTTCAATCTGACGATTAGTAATATAACCAGGTTCTAATGCTTGCAAACCATACTCACCATGTGAAATAAAGTTTCCTCTTTGTGCTTTACCTTTTAACTTTTTAAGGTGGGGTCTGCGCCATCTTACTCTTTTTGGAACTAACATGACCTATCTTCCCCCTTCCTCAACTTGAGCTAATTTTGCTTTAGGCAAAACCTCTCCCTTATATATCCAAACTTTTACACCTAATTTTCCATAAGTTGTATCAGCTTCAGCAAAACCGTAATCGATATCTGCTCTTAAGGTATGAAGTGGAACTTTGCCTTCTGTATACCATTCTGTACGAGCAATTTCTGCTCCTCCAAGACGTCCAGAAACGGCAATTTTAATACCTTCCGCACCTAAACGCATAGCTCTAGTTACAACTTGCTTCATTGCTCTACGGAATGCAACACGTCTAACTAACTGTGAAGCTACGTTTTCTGATACTAATTGAGCATCCGTCTCAGGTTTTTTAACTTCTTGTATATTTATGTTAACTTTTTTTCCAGTCATTTTCTCTAATTCTTTTCTTAAAGCATCTACTTCAGCACCACCACGTCCGATTACGATTCCTGGTTTAGCTGTATGAAGGTTAACTTTAACTCGACTATTAGCCGCTCTTTCGATAGTAATTAAAGAAATACCCGCTTGAAATAATTTATTTTTTAGGAACTTACGAATTTTAATATCTTCATGGAGGAGTTCAACATAGTTTTTGTCAGAATACCATTTTGCGTCCCAATCTCTAATGACACCAATTCGTAATCCTTTAGGACTTACCTTTTGACCCACTTACTCATCCCTCCTTTTTTTCTGTAACTATTACAGTAATATGACTTGTTCTTTTACGAATACTATCTGCTTTTCCCATAGCTCTCGGTCTAAAACGTTTTAAAGTAGCTCCTTGATCAACATAAGCTTTGCCCACTACCAATGAATCAAGATCCATATCATAATTGTGCTCAGCATTTGCTACAGCCGACTTTAATACTTTTTCTATTAAGAAAGCTCCCTTGTTAGGCATGAACTTTAAAATTGTAAAAGCATCTTTAATATCTTTTCCCCTAATAAGGTCAATAACTTGACGCGCTTTACGGGGTGATATACGTATATGTTTAGCAACAGCTTTAGCTTCCATAACTAGAACCCCCTTTCTGTTTCTATCTTAGGCCTGTAGAACGTTCAGTTCCTGCATGACCTTTATAAGTTCTAGTAGGAGCAAATTCTCCTAATTTATGTCCAACCATATCATCAGTTACATACACAGGAACGTGTTTACGACCATCATGTACAGCAATCGTATGACCTACCATTTGGGGAAAAATTGTTGAACTTCTTGACCAAGTTTTTAAAACTCTTTTTTCATTCTTTTCGTTCAAAACTTCAATCTTAGCTAACAACTTTTTTTCAACGTAAGGTCCTTTTTTAAGCGATCTACCCATATTAAGTAGTCAACCTCCCTTCCAAAAGGATTAGTCTTTGCGTGATTTTACGATATACTTGCTACTTGCTTTTTTCTTCTTACGTGTATTTCCACCAATAGCAACCTTACCCCAAGGACTAACTGGTGATTTACGTCCTATTGGAGAACGACCTTCACCACCACCATGAGGGTGATCATTAGGGTTCATTACAAGTCCACGTACTGTTGGTTTGATACCTTTCCAACGTGAGCGACCTGCTTTACCAATAGTTATGTTTTCATGTTCAACGTTACCAACTTGACCTACAGTAGCTTTACACTCAACATGTACTAAGCGTACTTCGCCAGAAGGTAATCTTAAATGAGCATACTCTTTTTCTTTAGCCATCAACTGTGCATAAGTTCCTGCTGAACGACAAAGTTGACCACCTTTTTTAATTTTTAACTCAATATTATGAATGATAGTACCAACAGGCATATCTTTTAATGCTAACGAATTTCCAACTTTTATATCTGATTCAGGACCAGAATATATAACATCGCCTACTTTTAAGCCCTTAGGAGCTAATATATATCTTTTTTCCCCATCAAAGTAATTCAGTAATGCAATTCTTGCAGAACGGTTTGGATCATATTCTATAGTTGCAACTTTAGCTGGAATACCATCTTTATCCCTTTTAAAGTCGATTTTTCTATAAGCTTGTTTATGTCCGCCACCTTTGTGTCTAACTGTTATGCTACCTCTGTTATTACGTCCTGCATTTTTCTTCAAGGGTTCAATTAATGACTTCTCAGGTTTATCGGTTGTTATCTCTTCAAATGAAGAAACAGTCATTTGACGTCTTCCTGGTGAAGTTGGCTTGAACTTTTTAACTGCCATTACAGTTCCCTCCTTCTTGAAAAAGCAACTTGTTGCGTAAATAGTAAATTTAATAAAACTTATTTAGTAAGGAATTATTTTATTAAATTTACATATTATATTTAAAGACCTTCAAAAATTTCTATTGTGTCTCCATCTTTTAAAGTTACAATAGCTTTTTTCCAATCTGATGTTCTTCCTAGAGAACGTCCAACTCGTTTTACTTTTCCTTTAACATTCATGGTTTTTACATCTAAAACTTTTACTTTAAATATATCTTCTACAGCTTTTTTAATATCAATTTTATTCGCCTTTTTTGCAACCTTAAAAGTATATTTGTTTTCTTCCATAACTCCCATAGACTTTTCAGTTACAATAGGTTTAACTATAATGTCGCGTGAATTTAACATTATGCTAACACCTCCTCAACTTTAGATACAGCATCTTTAGTTATAATTAACTTGTCATGATTTATAACATCATAAACATTTAAAGATGAAGCAGCTAAAGATGTAACTCCAGGAATATTACGAGCTGATTTGAAAATAACTTCATCAGAATCGGCTGTAACAACTAAAGTTTTTCTTGCTTCAAAGTTACTTAATATGGAGATCATTTCTTTAGTTTTAGGTTCTGCCATCGCAAGTTGATCTAAAACTACCATTTCTCCATCAATCACCTTTGCAGATAAAACTGATCTTAATGCTAAACGTCTTTTTTTCTTTGGAATACTGTATTTATAATCGCGAGGTTTTGGTCCAAATGTAATCGCACCACCGCGCCATAATGGAGAACGAATAGTACCTGCTCTTGCTCTACCAGTACCTTTTTGTCTCCAAGGTTTACGTCCGCCTCCTCTTACTTCTCCTCTAGATTTAGTAGAAGAAGTGCCACGACGCATACTAGCTAATTGCATAACAACTGCTTCATGAACTACACCTTCATTTGGTTCAATTCCGAATACATTTTCATTTAAGTCAATATCTCCGACTTGCGAACCTTGTGTGTTATATAAAGCCACCTTAGGCATCATAGTTCCTCCTTTCGTACAAAGAAGCTTTACTAAGCTTTCACTGTTGACTTAATAGTAAGTAAAGCTTTTTTGGGACCCGGAACTGCACCTTTTATAAGTAAGTAATTTCGTTCCGCGTCAACTTTTACAATTTGTAAGTTTTGCACTGTAATTGTATTTCCACCCATACGTCCAGGTAGTTTTTTTCCTTTGAATACTCTGTTTGGTCCTACCGCACCTAAAGAACCAGTTCTTCTATGGTATTTAGATCCGTGAGCCATAGGTCCTCTGCTATAGTTATGCTTTTTAATAGCACCTTGGAAACCTTTACCCTTAGATATACCAGTTACGTCAACAAAATCTCCAGCTTCAAAAACATTCGCTTTGATTTCTTGACCGATAGCATAATCTTTTACATCAGCTACTCTAAACTCTCTTAAGTATTTAACAAATTTTACTTGAGCTTTGTTAAAATGTCCTTTTAAAGGTTTAATAACCTTATTTTCTTTCACTTCGCCATACCCAACTTGTATAGCATTATATCCATCAGTTTCAGGAGCTTTTGTTTGAACTACAAAACATGGACCTGCCTGTATAACTGTTACTGGAACAATTTGACCATTCTCATCAAAAATCTGAGTCATACCTATCTTTTTACCTAAAATTGCTTTGGCCACTCTTTGCCACCTCCTACTACAACCTTATTGCATATTAAAAATCATAGATTATAATTTAATTTCAATATCAACACCAGCAGGTAAATCCAATCTCATTAAAGAATCAACTGTTTTAGGGTTAGGCTCTAATATGTCAATCAATCTTTTATGAGTCCTCATTTCAAACTGTTCACGAGAATCCTTGTTTACATGAGGTGATCTTAGAATTGTAAACACATTCTTTTCAGTAGGAAGAGGAATCGGACCTGATACATTAGCACCAGTATTTTTAGCTGTTTCTACAATTTTCTTTGCAGATTGATCTAAAATTTGGTGATCAAATGCCTTTAGCCTAATTCTTATTTTTTGCTTCGCCATACGTTTCCCTCCTTTGCGCCCGAATTAAATACGGACATTCTCAGTAGAAATTTCCAATACACGGTGTCTGGCGTGTCACCATCTATGCAACCTTCTACCTCATCGCATGCCTAACACACTCTTATGATTTTAACACAACTTTTATTGTGTAACAACAAATATTTCTTCTTTTTTTGTTATTAATTCAAAACTATAGGTTGAAGTGTTGTTAACGCTTCAACCTATAGTTGACTTTTTGAAATTATTCAGTGATAGCCGTAACTACACCAGCACCAACTGTACGTCCACCTTCACGGATTGCAAAACGTAAACCTTCTTCTACTGCAATTGGAGTGATTAATTCTATATCCATTTTAATGTTGTCTCCAGGCATTACCATTTCTGTTCCTTCTGGTAATGTGATTACGCCTGTTACATCTGTTGTTCTAAAATAGAATTGTGGACGGTATCCGTTGAAAAATGGTGTGTGACGTCCGCCTTCTTCTTTTGTTAATACATATACTTCTGATGCGAATTTTGTATGAGGTTTGATTGATCCTGTTTTTGCTAATACTTGACCTCTTACGATATCTTTTCTATCTACTCCACGTAGTAACGCTCCGATATTATCTCCTGCTTCTGCTGCATCTAATAACTTACGGAACATCTCTACTCCTGTTACGATTGTTTTCTTTGTTTCTTCTGTCATTCCTACGATTTCTACTTCTTCGCCTACTTTAACTTGTCCACGTTCTACACGTCCTGTTGCTACTGTTCCACGTCCTGTGA